>JBBTPF010000084.1:0-11949 GCA_038066295.1 Candidatus Methylomirabilota bacterium
CGAGGTCGTGGAGCGTCGCGATCACCGGCAGCCGGCCGACGAACTCGGGGATGAGGCCGTACTTCAGCAGGTCCTCCGGCTGGATCATCGCCAGGAGGTCGCCGATCCGGCGCTCGTCGCGGCGCTTGATCTCCGCGCCGAAGCCCATGCCCGAGCGCCCCACGCGCGCCTCGATGATCTTCTCGAGCCCGACGAACGCGCCGCCGCAGAGGAAGAGCACGTTGGAGGTGTCCACCTGGATGAACTCCTGGTGCGGGTGCTTCCGCCCGCCCTGGGGCGGCACGTTCGCGACGGTGCCTTCCAGGATCTTCAGGAGCGCCTGCTGCACGCCCTCCCCGGAGACGTCGCGCGTGATGGACGGGTTCTCCGACTTCCGCGCGATCTTATCGATCTCGTCGATGTAGACGATGCCGCGTTCGGCCCGCTCCACATCGTAGTCTGCGGCTTGCAGCAGCCGCAGAATGATGTTTTCGACGTCTTCACCGACGTAGCCCGCCTCGGTGAGCGTCGTCGCGTCGGCGATCGTGAACGGCACGCGCAGCATCTTGGCCAGCGTCTGCGCGAGGAGCGTCTTGCCCGAGCCGGTCGGCCCGATCAGGAGGATGTTCGACTTCTGCAGCTCGACGTCCCCCGTCTCGCTGCCCGACTCGATGCGCTTGTAGTGGTTGTGGACCGCAACCGCCAGGACCTTCTTCGCGCGCTCCTGGCCGATCACGTACTGGTCGAGGAGGTTCTTGATCTCGGCGGGCTTGGGAAGCGACCGGAGCTCCCGGGACTTCTCCTCTTCCCACTCCTCCGCGATGATGTCGTTGCAGAGGTCGATGCACTCGTCGCAGATGTAGACCGTCGGCCCGGCGATGAGCTTGCGGACGTCGTTCTGGCTCTTGCCGCAGAACGAGCACTTCAGCGTCCCGTTGCCGTCGCGCGGTCTCGCCATCGGCTCCTGCGTCTCCCTACGTCGAGGCCTGCGAGGCGAGCGCCGCGGCCTCGCTCACGGCCCGGGTCGTGGGCTTGGACGAGATCACTTCGTCGACGATCTTATAGTCCCTGGCCTGCTCGGCCGTCATGAAAAAGTCCCGGTCGGTGTCGCGCTGGATCTTGTCCATGGACTGGCCGGTGTGGTGCACCATGATCCGGTTCAGCTCCTCGCGCATCCGGAGGATTTCCCGGGCCTGGATGTCGATGTCGGTCGCCTGCCCCTGCACGCCGCCGAGGGGCTGGTGGATCATGATCCGGGCGTGCGGCAGGGCGAACCGCTTGCCCTTGGCCCCGGCGCAGAGCAGCAGGGCGCCCATCGAGGCCGCCTGCCCCATGCAGATCGTCGAGATCCCGGGCTTCACGTACTGCATCGTGTCGTAGATCGCCATCCCGGCCGTCACCGAGCCGCCCGGCGAGTTGATGTAGAGGTAGATGTCCTTGTCCGGATCTTCCGCCTCGAGGAAGAGCATCTGGGCGATCACGAGGTTCGCCAGCTCGTCCTCGATGAAGGTCGGCAGGAAGATGATCCGCTCCTTCAGGAGGCGCGAGAAGATGTCGAATGCCCGCTCGCCGCGCGGCGTCTGCTCGATGACCATCGGCACCAGCGCCATCCGCTGTCTCCTTGTATTCGCCGTCGGGGGCGCCGCAGCACCCGCGTTCGGGGATGTCAACCCGTCACCCTGGCGTGGCTCACCAGCACGTCGAGCGTCATCCGGTCCCTGAGCCCGTGCCGCAAGGCGTCCAGGTCGCCGCTCTTCTCCATCATACGCCGGACGGCCGGCACCGGCCGCTGGCTCGCCCCGGCGATCTTCTCGACCTCGGCGTCCACGTCGGCCTCGGCAGGGACCAGCCCCTCGCGCTCGGCGATCGCCTCCAGGAGCAGCGCGCGCCGCACGGCCTTCTCCGCCCCGGGCCGCAGCTCCGCGATCATCTTGCCGTAGTCCCACGGCATCCGCTCCGGATCGATGCCCTGCCGCCGCAGGCTCTCCCGCGCGTGCTCGATCTGCCGGGCCACCTGCCGCATCACCAGCGCGTCCGGCACGGTGAACGCGTGGTGCTCGATGATGGCGTCCACGACCTTCTCTTGAAGTTCGCGCTTGTCGTCGTGCGCGCGGCGCGTCTCGATCTGCTTGAGCGCCTCGGCGCGGAGCGCCGCCAGCGTCTCGAACTCGCCGAGCGATTTCGCGAAGTCGTCGTCGAGCGCCGGCAGCACCTTCTCCTTCACCTCGATCACCTTCACCGCCGCGGAACCGCTCTTCCCGCGCAGCTCCTCGCGCCGGTGGTCGTCGGCGAAGCGGAACGGGACCTGGCGCTCCTCGCCGGCGCGCATGCCGGCCACCGCCCGGTCGATCTCGGGGAACACCGCCTTGTCGCCGGCGACGAACTCGTAGCCCGTCTGGCTCGACGGCTCGCGGCCTTCGATGACGAGCGTGTAGTCCACGACGAGGAGATCGCCCGGCGCCGCCGGGCGGTCGACCGCGCGGAACTGCGCCTGCCGCTCGCGCATGTGCGCGAGCGCCTCGTCCACGTCCTCGGCGGTCACGGGCTTCGGCGCGTGCTCGACCTCGACATTCTTGTAATCGGCCAGGGCGATCGTCGGCTTGACCTCCACGACCGCGACGAAGCTGAGCGGCGCGTTCTCCTCGAGCTTCACGTCCTGGAGGTCGGGCTCGTTGACGGGCTCGATGCGAGCCTCGGAGATCGCCTGCCGCCAGACGTCGGGGATCAGGTGCTCGGCCACCTCGCGCCGCACGTCGGCGGCGAAGTGGACCTTGACGAGCGAGCGCGGCACGTGGCCCTTGCGGAAACCCGGCAGGCGCGCCTGCCTCTGGACGCGCCCGTACGCGCGCTCCCATTCCTGCTGCACGACCTCGGCCGGCGCCTCCACCGCGAGGCGACGCTTGCAGCCTTCGATCTCCTCGACTTCGACCTTCATCCACGCTCCAAGCTGGTGCGAGAGGGGGGAGTCGAACCCCCAAGGGCTTTGGGCCCACTGGATCCTAAGTCCAGCGCGTCTGCCAGTTTCGCCACTCTCGCGGGGATTGAGGGCGGAACGACCGCAAAGCGCAGTCTACCACGACCGGGAGGGCGCATAATGAGGCCCCATGAGCGTCGCGGTCACGGGCTCGACCGGACTCCTCGGCTCGGCGCTCGTCCCGCTCCTCACGAGCCGCGGCCACGGCGTCGTTCGCCTCGTGCGGGCCACGCCTGCAGAGGCGTCCGCCGAGCGCGTGGCGCGCTGGGACCCCGACACGGGCGCGGTCGAGCCCGGACTCGACGGCGTGGACGCCGTCGTCCACCTCGCCGGCGAGAGCGTCGCGGGCCGTTGGACCGAGGTCAGGAAGCGGCGCATGCGCGAGAGCCGCGTGCGGCCGACGCGGCTGCTCTGCGAGACGCTCGCGCGCCAGCCGACTCCGCCGCGCGTCCTCGTCTGCGCCTCCGCCATCGGCTACTACGGCGACCGCGGCGACGAGGTCCTGCGCGAGGAGGGCGCGCCGGGCTCGGGATTCCTCGCCGGCCTCTGCCGGGAGTGGGAAGCGGCCGCCCAACCGGCGGCACGGCGCGGGATCCGTGTCGTCGCCCTCCGCATCGGCATCGTGCTGAGCCCCAAAGGCGGCGCGCTGGCCGCGATGCTCCCGGTATTCCGCCTCGGCCTCGGTGGCCCCGTCGGCTCGGGCGCCCAGTGGATGAGCTGGATCGGGCTGGACGACGCGCTCGGCGCCATCCTTCACGCGCTCATGAACGAGGCGCTGGTCGGGCCCGTCAACCTGGTCGCCCCCGCGCCCGTCACGAACCGCGAGTTCGCTCGCACGCTCGGACGCGTGCTGAGACGCCCCGCGATGTTCCCCTTCCCCGCCTTCGCCGCGCGGCTCCTCTTGGGCCAGATGGCGGACGAGCTGCTGCTCGCGAGCGCGCGTGTCGTGCCCGCGCGCCTCCAGGCGACGGGCTACGCCTTCCGCGACCAGACGCTCGACGGCGCGCTCCGCCGCCTGCTCGGGCGCTGACCCGTTGACCCACGCGGACAGGATCTGCCCGTCCAGCAGCCGACGAGCCGGGGCTCACGATCCCGCAGGCGCTCCTGCTGCGGGCCGATCGGATCATCGAGTGACATCGGCTATGATCGGCCACAGCGCCCGGGTCCCGAGCTCGAGGTGACCTCGGACCCGGGGGTGGAAGAGGAGCGAATGGACGCCATGCGCGGGGGCATCGGCCGGCGGATCACTCTCGCCGTCAGGGTCGCGTTCGTCCTCGTGCTGCTCGTCGGAGGGATCTCCGTCCTCCTCGCCTGGACGATCTCGGTCGGGGTGGAGAAGGGACGGCAGCGAAGCCTGGAGGTGCAGGCGATCGAGCGGATTCACGTCATGGTTCAGCATTTCGTCGGCGACCTCTACATCGCTCTTCACGGAAGACCGGTCCGGGACCACCCACCCCCGGGGGCCGTCATCGAAGAGCTGAAGACACGGATCGCGGCCTACGAGGCGCTCGAGCGCGCCCAGGGGGGCGACGAAGCCGACCAGGAGCTGGCGCGGGTCGCGAAGCTCACGTCGTTGCTGGCCGAGCTCGAGCATGTCTCGCTGGCGGCCATCGACGCGGCCGCGCGAGGGCGGCCGCCGGCCGCCGGCGAGCTCGCGGCGATCAGCCGATCGGCGCACGAGGTCTCCGCCGTCATCGAGGACCTCCACGCCCTGCACGAGAAGAAATTCCGCCGCGCGACGGATGCCACCGAGCGGCAGATGCTCCTGATCTCCGCACTCTACGTGGCGTTCGCCTTCGGCGGCGGGCTCCTGCTCCTGTTCGGCGACCGCTTTCTCTCCCGGAATCTCGTCACGCCCATCACCCGCCTCGCCGAGGCCGCCTTTCGCATCGCGAGCGGTGACCTCTCCCGGCGCGTCCCCGTCCGGTCGGGCGACGAGGTCGGACGGCTCTCGCAGGCCTTCAACGTGATGGCCGAGCGCCTGGAGACCCACGAGGCCGAGCGGCTCACCTTCGAGGCGGAGCTGGAGCGGCAGGTCAAGGAGCGGACGCGGGATCTCGAAGAAACCGGCGCGAGGCTTCGGGCCACGCAGGCCCAGCTCATCACCTCCGAACGGATCGCCGTGACGGGGCAGATCGCCGCCGGCGTGACTCACGAGATCCGCACCCCCCTCAACTCCCTCGCCATCAACGTCCAGCTGCTCCGCCGCGAGCTGTCGGCGGCGGCGGCGCCGCCCCTCGGCGAGATTCTCGGCTCGCTCGCCACCCTCGAGTACGAGATCACCCGGATCAACAGGATCCTGGAGGAGTTCGTCAACTTCGCCCGCCTGCCGACGCCCCGCTTCGAGCGCGTCGAACCCGTGCCCCTCGTCGAGAACGTGCTCGGCCTCCTGGGGCCCCAGGCGGCCGCGGCCGGCGTCAGCGTCGAATCGCGCCCGGCCGGGGCCGTGCCTTCGGTCAGGGGCGACCCGGATCAGCTTCGCCAGGTATTCCTCAACCTCGCGCAGAACGCTCTCCAGGCGATGCCCGACGGGGGCGTCCTCGGCGTGGAGATCGGCCGGGACGGCGTGTGGGTGGCGATCGCCGTCACCGATTCGGGGGCGGGCGTTCCCGAGGCTGACCGGGAGACGATTTTCCGGCCCTTCGTCAGCACCAAGACGGGCGGGCTCGGGTTCGGGCTGCCCATCGTCAGGCGAATCGTCGAGGCGCACGGAGGAAGCGTCTCGTGTCATGACCGGGCCGGCGGGGGGGCGGTGTTCACGGTCCGCCTCCCGCTCAGCGGGGGTTGAGGGTGGGACACGTCATCGTCGTGGCCGAGGACGATGCTCGAACCCGGGAGGGTCTCAGCCGCGCGCTCAGCCGCGCCGGATACCGGACGCTGACGGCGGCCGATGGTCCGGAAGCCCTCGCCGTGCTGGCCAACGAAAGCGTCGACGTCCTTCTGACGGATCTCAAGATGCCGGGCGCCGACGGCATCGCCGTCCTGGAACGGGTCCGGGCTGACTTCCCCGAAACCATCGTGATCGTCCTCACCGCCTTCGGCACGGTGGACGTCGCCGTCGAGGCGATGAAAAAAGGGGCCTACGATTTCCTGACCAAGCCGATCAACCTCGACAAGCTCGACCTCCTGCTGCAGCACGCCCTGGAGGCCCGGCGACTGGCGCACGAGAACCGGGAGCTGAAGCTTCGGCTGCGCGAGACCTCCGGGCTCAAGCAGCTCCTCGGGCGGTCCTCGCCGATGCAGCGCCTCCGGGAGGCGATCCAGCAGGTCGCCGCCACCGACGCGGCGGTGCTGATCCTGGGCGAGACCGGGACCGGCAAGGAGCTGGCGGCCGAGGCCATCCACTACGGCGGCGCCCGGGCCGAACGCTCGTTCGTGAAGGTGAGCTGCGCCGCGCTCCCCGAGGGGCTGCTCGAGTCCGAGCTGTTCGGCCACGAACGCGGGGCCTTCACGGGCGCGCGCGAGCGGAGGAAGGGACGATTCGAGCTGGCGCACGGGGGCACGCTGTTCCTGGACGAGGTCGGCGACATGAGCCCTCCGACCCAGGCCAAGCTCCTCCGCGTGCTCCAGGAGCAGGAGTTCGAGCGGGTCGGCGGCACGGAGACGCTCAAGGTGAACGTCCGGCTCATCGCCGCCACGAATCGAGACCTGGAGGGCCTCGTCGCCGAGGGCGCGTTCCGCGAAGACCTCTACTACCGGCTCAACGTCGTTCCCATTCCGGTCCCGCCGCTCCGAGAGCGCGCCGACGACATTCCCACGCTCATGGCTCACTTCCTCCGGGCCTCCGCCGAGCGCTGGGGAAAATCGGTCCCCGAGGTGAGCGGCGACGCGCTCGCGCTGCTCTGCCGTTATGCCTGGCCCGGCAACGTCCGCGAGCTCCAGCACGTCGCCGAGTCGATGGTCGTGTTCTCGAAGGGAGGCGCCGTCACCGCCGCGGATCTTCCCCCCGCCGTGCGGGGGCAAGAGCGAAGCGCCGAGTCGAGCGACCGGGCGCCGGGCGCCACCCTCCGCGATCTGGAGCGCCAGGCCATCGCGCGGACGCTCGTGGCGACCGGCGGGAACAAGCGGAAAGCTTCCGAGATCCTGGGGATCGGCCTCAAAACGCTCTACCGCAAGATCCAGGAGTTCGGCCTCCAGTGATCCTGTCGTTTTGACCCGTCGGCGGCGACGGACCGGGTCATTCTGACCGATTCCCTGGCCGGCGCGCCGCCCGGAGCGCGTGCGCGCGCGTCAGCCAACTCCCTGGTCTTCCACGGCGTCCGGGTGGCGCGACGCCGCTCCTCCGGAAGTGGCGCGGGACGTGCTCGGGTAAGAGCGCCGATGAGGCCACCCGAATCGATCCTGGTGGTGTCGCCTGATGCAACCACCTTGCAGGGCCTGACGCGGGCGCTGATACAGAGCGGATGGCCCGTGCTCTCGGCGCTCGGATGGTCGGAGGGCGAGTCCCGGCTTCGGCGCGTCCCGGTCTCCCTGGTGGTGGCCGACATCGAGGGGCCGGACCCCGAGGAGATGGACCGGGTGCGCCGGCTGCGATCGGAGTTCCCCCACGTGGCCATCATCGCGCTGGTCTCGCTCCGCACTCCGGAGATCCGGGCGGCGGAGGCTCAGGGCACCCTTCTGGCGGTCCTCGAGAAGCCCATCACACTCGCGCAGCTGGAGGAGAGCGTGACGCTGGCGCTCGCGCGGACGGCGGCGCGGTGAAGGGGGGCGAGAGCGTGAGGGTGAAAAGGCGCTGGGTCGGGATGATTGCGGGGGTACTGGCCTTCGGGGGTCTCGCACTGCTCGTGCCGGATCGGGAGGCGTGGCCCGACGAAGAGGGGCGACAGAGGGGGCGGGAGGAGTCAAAGGAAGCGAGCGGCCAGGCCCTCGTGAAGCAGCTCTGTGCGATGTGCCATCCCCTCGGACGAGTCAGATCCGCTCAGCACACGGCCCGGGGATGGCAGGCGACCATCGAAAGGATGAAGCTCTTCGGTCTTCAGGTGACTGATGCACAGGCCGAGGCCGTTGTCGAGCACCTGAGGGCCGCCTATCCCGCGCTTGGGGAGGACATCGCGAAGGGCCGATTGTACGTGCCCAACGAGCACGACAACACCCTCTCCGTCATTAACACCGGCACTCACACGGTCCTCCGGACACTCCCGGGCCTTTCCCGGCCGCACACCCTCTGTTTGAGTCCGGACGGCCGCTTCCTCTACGTCCCGAGCCATATCGAGGCGGGGGGCGTCCAGATCATCGACACGGTCACCGACGCGGTGGTTGCGCGTGTTCAAACCGCCGGGTTCCCCATGCATTGCGCCTTCAGCCCGGAGGGGCGGTACATCTTCGTGGCGAGCCACGGAGCGAACGCCGTCCAGATCATCGATGGGATCGCCCGTGAGGTGATTGCGACGATCCCGGTGGGGCGCGCCCCGCACAACGTGGCAGTGAGCCCGGACGGCCGGTTGCTCTGGGTGTCGAACATCGGATCGAGCGAGCTCTTCGTGATCGACCGGGGCGCGCTCAAGGTGAAGGCCACGATCCAGGTGGGGAAGGCGCCCCTGGGTCTGGCGATGAGCCCGGACGGAGCGCGGGTGTATTCCGGCAACTCCGGGACCGGCGATGTGTCGGTGATCGATGCGGTGGCTCTCAGGGTCCTCGCGACCGTCCCGGTGGGACGGGGAGTGAATCAGGTCAAGGTGAGCACGGATGGGAAGACGCTCTGGGCCGCTCTCGGGAGCGAGGGAGCGGTCGCGCTGCTGGACACGGCGAGCCTTCGGGTCGTGGCGCGGATCCCGGTAGGCCAGGGGCCGCACGGCATCATGTTCACCCCCGACGACAAGCACGCGTACGTGACGAACAGCGACAGCGACGATGTGTCGGTGATCGAGATCGCAACGCAAAAGGTCATCCAGACGATTGCGGTGGGGAAGGCGCCGGCTTGCCTCTAGATTCCGGGCGAGGCTGGCACTTGGCTGGGCTTCGTGAGCGACGGAGGTGCGAGATGAAACGGAAAACGATGAGGTGGAGAACGCCCTGTGTAGGCGGGGCGGCCCTCGGCATGATGGCCGCCGCCGTAGTCCTGCTCGCCCTGCCACCGGGAGCGGCGGCGCAGGGCCCTGGATCCCTCCTGACGGCCGTCAAGGTCTCTGTCCCCCCGAGCCTGGACGGGACAGGCGATGACGCCGCGTGGACTCGGGCTCAAGCCCTGACCGTTCCCGTCAAGGAAGGGACCATTGGAGACGTGACCGTCACGCTGAAGGCCGTGTACACCGACACCCACATCTATCTCCTCGCTCAGTGGCCCGACAAGACCGAGACCATCGAGCATCACCCCTACACGTTCGACGGCCAGAAGTGGGCCAAACCGGAGGAGCCCCTGGAGGACCGCTTCACGATCCAGTGGAACATCTCTGCGGCCGATTTCGAGCGGAAAGGATGCGCCGTGCTCTGCCACACGGGAACCCGCTATGCCGACAAGAAGCCCCGCATGCACACAAACGCCCCGGGCGAGTTCACCGACGAGTGGCATTGGAAGGCGGCCAGGTCGAACCCCATGGGCTATGTGGACGATAAGTACCTGGACAGCACGGTGGATCCCAAGGACGACGAGGCAGGTCACCACGCCGACGGTGGCACGCGCGTTTACAAGGGGAACAAGCTGAAGGACGGCGTTCCCGAGTTCGTGTGGAAGGGCACGCCGGGCAAGCCGCCCGCAGTGGACGCGGCCAAGGCCGGCCTCTTCCTCATGAGCGTCGATGCGGCGCCTTACGGCCCGAGCAATCCCGTGACGGGAAAGCCCTGGGCCAAGGGGGATAAGGTTCCCGTGGCCATCCTTCAGGAACCCACGGGGTCCAACGCGGACATCCGGGCGGTCGGGCGGTGGGTGAACGGGGTCTGGACCCTGGAGATGTCGCGGGCCCTCAACCCGGGGCCGAATGCCGTCAAGGACGGGAAGAAGATCGACGTGGTGTTCGAGCCTGGAAAGACGTACCAGTTCGGCGTTTCGGTCTTCGACAACGCGGAAGCGATGGAGCACAGCTTCTCCGACGTGCTGTCGCTCCTCTTCCGCTAAACCGGGAGCACGGAGGAAAGCCCCATGCGCCTTGCCAGCCGTCAGCGCACCTTCCTGACCGTCGTGCTGCTCGCCGCGCTCCTGGCGGTGACCGGCGTCCCGGCCTCGGCCGATATCCACGAGGAACTGGTCAAGCTCCTGATCAAGAAGGGGGTCCTCACGGAAGAGGAGTATCAAGCCCTTCGCCGCCAGGTCGAGAAAAGCCGGACGGCCGAGGAGTCACGGCCGGCTCTGGGCGAGGAGAAACATCTCCCGGAACGTCTCCGCATCCTGCGTCCGCCGCCGGTCGCCGAGAAACCGGTGCCGGACAAGGAGGCCAAGCCTCTCTTCAGGGTCTTCGGCGCCCTCGATAACCAGGCGCGGTGGCGCGACCACCGCGACATCGGGGACAAGGACCGCGGCGCCAGCTCGAACCTCCACGTCCGGCGCGTCTTCGTCGGCGCGGAGGTGGCGCCGGTCGACTTCGTGGTGGGGACGGTGGTCCTTCAATCCGAGTACGTCGGCACCAGCCGGACGGATCAGGACGGGAGCGCGAGCGCGACCCCTCAGATCGACAACGCCAGCATCAGCCTCGGGCGCGAGGACGTGCCCCTCTACGGCGTGTTCGGCTGGCGCGTCCAGCCCTTCGGCGCCTTCTACAACCACTTGATCGCCGACCCGATGACGCAGGACGCCTACGAGGTGAAGCGGGCCGGGGCCACCCTCGGCTCGAAGCTTCCCTTTGCGGGACTGGACGTCTCCGCGACCGTCTACCAGGGCGAAACGCAGATCGGCCGGCTCTTCGAGGCCAACCTCTTCGACGCCAGCGTGATCATCCGCACGACGTCCGCGGGGATGCGGACCGAGCGCGACGGTCTCCGTTCGTTCAACGTGGCGGCGACGACGACGCCGTTGCCCGAGCTGACGGTGGGCCTCGGCTATCTCTCGGAGCCCGGTGATAGCCGGCGGAATCAGACCGGAGCCGTCTGGGGGGCGTGGAGCTTCGGGGACGTGCTGGCCCATGCCGAGTACGTGCATGCACTCGCCCGGGAGCGCTTCTGGAACAGTAGTTCGGGGACGCTGCTGCAGGACAGCGTGGAGGAACGGATCCTGGCGGCGGGCCTCGCGTACAAGCTCCTTCCCGACCTCACGCTGGCGGCCCGGTACGAGCGCTTCTGGGACGATGGGCTGGGGGCGAAGGCGGCCATCTGGTCGGCGGAGCACCGGTTCAGCGTGGGCGGGGCCTACACCCTCTGGAAGCGGGAGGGGTTCACGGTCCAGGCCGGGCTCGAGTACCGAGGGACCGACATCGAGCCACGTGGCACCAGGGCGATCGACTGGCGGAACGAGCTGTTCGGGAGAATCCTGATAAGTTACGAGTGAGTTCCCGGCCGGTCTTCCCCATCGTCCCGGGCAGCCCGCCACTGCGGTCGCGCCGTTATTGCTGCTCCGCGCCGATCGAGTGACAGCGTTCGGAGCGCGGGGCCACGGACTCGGGCTATGATGGACCGCCCGATCATTCATCCAGGGAGACAGCCAGCATGAAAGCCGCGATCCTCTACGAGGCGAACAAGCCCCTGCAGGTGGTCGACGTCGAGCAGCAGGGCCCGCAGGCGGGCGAGGCGCGGGTGCGCGTGATGGCGACCGGGATCTGCCACAGCGACTGGCACATCATGAACGGTGACTGGCCGCTCCCGCTGCCGATGGTGCTCGGTCACGAGGCGGCGGGCGTCGTCCAGGAGGTGGGCGCGGGCGTCGCCAGCGTCAAGCCCGGGGACCACATCATCTTCTCGTTCCGCGCCCATTGCGGGCGCTGCCTCTACTGCTCGACGGGGCGCTCGATCCTCTGCGACGGCCATCAGTCGGTGCGCTGGACGCTGCTCGACGGCACCTGCCGCCTGAAGCGCCAGGGCCAGGACATCTTCCAGATGGCGCGCATCGGCACGTTCTCCGAGTCCGTCGTCTG
>JBBTPF010000085.1:0-6159 GCA_038066295.1 Candidatus Methylomirabilota bacterium
GGCCGGGCTTGGCCTCGCCGCAGAGGCGTGCCGCCAGGTTGGTGACGGTGCCGATCGCGCCGTAGTCCCAGCGGCCCTCGAAGCCGATGGCGCCGATGGTCGCGTAGCCCTGCGCGATGCCGACGCCCAGTGCCAGATCGTACCCGCGCTTCCGCCACCTGCCGACGAGCTCGGCCACGCGGTCGCGCATCGCCACCGCCATCCGGACGGCGCGTTCGGCCGGATCGGGCACCGGGGCCGGGTCGTTGAAGAAGATCATCATGCCGTCGCCGGTGAAGCGCTCGAGCGTGCCCTCGTGCTCGAGGATCAGCTTGCCCATCTCGGCGTGGTACTCGCGCAGGACGCCCATGACCTCCTCGGGCTCTGCGGTCTCCGCGAACGCGGTGAACCCGCGGAGGTCGAGGAAGACGACCGTGACCTCCCGGCGGTGGGTCTTGAGCGGGTCGTCCGCGCCGCCCGTGACAATCGCCTCGGCGAGCTGCGGCGAGAAGAAGCGCTTGAGCCGGCTGAGCTTCTCGACCATCTGGTACGTCCGGGCGTTGTCGATCGCCGTGGCGGTCTGGTTGCCCACGATCTGGAGGAGGAGCTCGTCCAGCTCGTCGAACGCGTTAAGCTTCGGACTCTCCACGACGAGCACTCCGACGAGCCGGTCCTTGACGAGCAGGGGAAGGGCGAGCTGGCTCTGGGCGTTCGCGAGGCCTGGCAGCGTGGCCGCGGCGCCCCCCGGCGCCATCTCGCCCGCCGCCTCCATCCTCGCCCGGACGCTCCGGAGATAGGCGAGGCTAGCGCCGATGTTCCCGACGCGCATCATCCGCCTCCGCGCGGCGACCACGCCGATGACGCCATCGCCGAAGGCGACCTTCGCCCCGACGCCGCTCGGGTCGTAGCCGCGGCTCGCGGCGAGCCCCAGCTTGTCTTCGGCCAGGTCCGTGAGGAGGATCATCGCGTGCTCGAAGCCCAGGACCCGCTCGAGGGCCCGGAGGACGATCTCGAGGACGTGATCGAGGTCGAGCGTGGAGGTGATCTCGGAGGAGATCTGCTGGATGATCCTGACCTGGTCGGTCTTCTTCGCGAGGTCGCGGTTCAGCCGGTCGATCGTCTGCTGATTCTCGGCGATCTGCTCCCGCAGCGGCTTGGAATCGGCGCCTTCAGCGGCCACCGAGCGCCTCGCCTCCCTCAGGGCTTCCCGGCGGGCTCGCGGATGTCTGACAGCGGAATGCGCTCGCCGACATTCTTCGTGACGGAGACGACGCGGTAGATGTCGGCGGACCGCAGCTTGAAGATCCCCTTCAGCCCGACGATGGAGGCGATGGCCTCGATCTGCATGTCCAGGGTCTCGAAGACCGGTCCGCTCGTCGCCGCGTGGTCGAAGTCCACCTCCAGGTCCCAGGCGTCGAACGTCTCTGGGCTGATGACCCAGACCAGGGCCCGCGGGTTCTCCTGCACGTTCCGGACGGTCTTGCTGAAGAACTGGTGGGAGAGCGCGACGTGATCCGGATCGACGTAGTAGACCTGGGAGATGGCAGTGACGTTCGGCGTGCCGTCGCCTGAGCAGGTCACGACGTTCGAGGGGATCACCCCCTGCATCGCGGGTTTGATCTCGTCCGGCAGGATGCCCATCGCGCCGCGCCGCTACGCCATCTTGCTCCCGGCGCCGGGGCCGGGGGTCTGAAGGAAGATCTCCTCCACACGGAACGTGATCGCCACGCCCGGTCGGTACGCGAAGCCGAGGGTGAGGGGCCTCGCGATCTCATCGGGATAGCCGGCCTGGCGGGCCGCCGCGAACAGCTTCGCCCGATACGCCTCCTGAAGGGCAACGTCCTCGTCGCCGGTGGATCGCGCGGAGAGATAGGTTCCCTTCATCTGGTACGCCTCGTGGCTCGCGAGGGCGATCCCGAGCGCGACCCTGCCGTTGTCCTGGAGGTTGCTCAGGATCCTCTCGGACCGGCTCTCGGGGACGAAGAACGTGACCGTCTCCCGGTCCGCATGCGCGAGGGCGCCGATCGCCCAGGCGTGCGCGGGGCGCAGCTCGGCGTCGCGCGTCCCGACCTGCATGAATGCCGGACCGTGCAGGAGCTCGACCACCCTGTCGGGGATCATGTGGGCGCCCACGAGCGTTGCGAGGACTTGTACCCCGGTGCCCGCCGCAGGTCAAGCCCACGCGGCCCGGCGGCGCTTGACGCGCGCGCGACCCCCTCACTACACTGATGGCCCGGCCCATGGATATCCTCGCCGCGCACGCCCAGCGCACGCCGGACGCGTCCGCCCTGATCGAGGGCGAGCGCGCGCTCACCTGGCGCGCGTTCGTGGACCGCCGAAACCGCATCGCCAACGCGCTCCGCGGGCTCGGCGTCGGGCGCAACGAGCACGTCATCATCTACGCCCAGAACTCGCTCGAAGCGGTCCTGGTCCCCGCGGCGGTGCGGGCTGCCCAGGCCATCCCCGTTCCGATGAACCACCGGTTCGTCGCCGAGGAGGTCCTGTACATCCTCGACCATTCGGACGCGACGGCGGTGTTCGTGAGCGAGGCCTTCCTGCGCATGGCGGAGGAGGTGCGCGGGCGCGCGGCGAAGGTGCGGCGCTGGATCGCGATCGGTGCGGAGCGCCGTCCGTGGGCCGAGCATCTCGACGACCTCGTGGCCACGGGCGATCCCGCGCCGATCTCCGCCGATCCGGCCCAGGGACTCGGCGGCTCGATGATCTACACCGGCGGCACGATGGGGCGGCCGAAGGGCGCGCTCCGGAGCGGGGCCGATCCCGCCGTCCTCCTCCGGTTCATGGAGGCGTTCGACCTGGCGACGCCCGGGCACGTGCACCTCGTCGCGGGCCCGCTCTACCACTCGGCGCCGGGCGGCTTCGCGCAGTTCTCGCACGTGTTCGGGGGCACGGTCGTCGTCATGCGGAAGTTCGACCCGGAGGACGCGCTCCGGACGATCGAGCGCCACCGCTGCACGTCGACCTTCATGGCGCCGACGCTCGTCAAGCGAATCGTGGACCTTTCCGAGGCCGTGCGCGCCCGCTACGACGTCTCCTCGATGCGGGTGCTCGTGGTCGCCGCCGCGCCGTGCCCGATGCGCGTGAAGGAGGCGGCGATCGCCTGCTTCGGGCCGGCGCTCTACGAGTTCTACGGCTCGACCGAGCTCAGCATCAACACGATCCTGCGCCCCGAGGACGTGCTGCGGAAGCCGGGCTCGTGCGGGCGCGCGGCGCCCGGGATCGAGCTCGCGATCCTCGACGACGACGGCCGGCCCGTGCCCGCGGGCACGCCGGGCGAGCTCTACGTGCGACGCTACGCCGGGATCTTCGACGGCTACTACAAGGACGACGCCGCGACGCGGGAATCCTGGCGCGGCGAGTGGGCCACGGTCGGGGACGTCGCGTCCATGGACGACGAGGGCTTCGTCTACATCTGCGACCGCAAGCGCGACATGATCATCTCGGGCGGCGTCAACATCTACCCCGCCGAGGTCGAGGACGTGCTCCACCGGCACCCCGCGATCGAGGACGTCGCGGTCTTCGGTGTGCCCGACGACGACTGGGGGGAGCGCGTGCACGCCGCCGTCCAGCCGCGCGCCAGCGCGCGGCTCTCAGCCGAGGACGTGCGCGCCTTCGCGCGCGCCCGCATGGCCGACTACAAGGTCCCGCGCGAGGTCTCCTTTCACGAGGAGTTCCCGCGGGACGCCGCGGGCAAGCTCCTCAAGCGCGTGCTGCGCGACCCCTACTGGGCCGGCCGCGGGGCGAAGATTTGATGCCGGGAGGACGCCGATGCGCATGAGAGACAAGGTCGCGCTGGTGACGGGGGCGGGCTCGGGGATCGGGCGCGCGACGGCGCTCCGGTTCGGGGCCGAGGGGGCGCAGGTCGCCTGTGCCGACGCGGCCGCCGACGCCGCGGCCGAGACGGCGAGGACGATCACGGCCGCGGGCGGCGCGGCGATCGCGGTCGCCGTGGACGTCACCGACGAGCGGGCGTGCGCGCTGATGGTCGAGCACGTGCTGGCGCGTCATCGCCGGCTCACGACGCTCGGGAACTCGGCGGGCGTGCGCCCCGAGCGGCGGGAGGCGACGCCCCCGGTGCCTGAGTGGCAGCGGGTCCTCGACGTGAATCTCACGGGGACCTACCTCGCCTCGCGCGCGGCGCTCCCGGCGCTCGCGGCGAGCGGCGCGGGCTCGATCACGAACCTCGCGTCCATCTTCGGCCTCGTCGGCGGCTCGCTCTCGTCCTCCTACGCCGCGTCGAAGGGGGCGATCGTGAACCTCACGCGCCAGATGGCGCTCGAGCAGGCCCCGCGGGTGCGCGTGAACTGCGTCTGCCCGGGCGTGATCGAGACGCCGATGACCGCCGAGCTGCGCCTGGACCCGGCGTGGGTGGAGACGACGCTCAGGCGCTACCCGCTCGGCCGCTTCGGCAGGCCCGAGGAGATCGCCGCGGCGATCCTCTACCTCGCGAGCGACGAGGCGGCGTTCGTGACGGGCGTGGCGCTGCCGGTGGACGGCGGCTACACCGCGGCGTAGCGCGGGCGCCTCAGCGCCGGGCGTAGTTGTCGAGGATCCAGCGCGCGATCGAGTGGCGCGAGGGCCCCTCGGGCAGCCGGTCGCCGGGAAACCACCGCGCGTCCTCGAGCTCCGCGGGGTCGATCGCGATCTCGCCCCCGGCGTACTCGGCCGTGAAGCCGACCATGAGCTGGCTCGGAAAGGGCCAGTTCTGGCTCCCGACGTAGCGGACGTCGTTCACGTCCACGCCGACCTCTTCCCGCACCTCGCGCGCGACCGCCGCCTCGAGCGACTCGCCGTTGTCGACGAAGCCCGCGACGAGCGCGTAGCGCCCCGGCGCCCACGGGGACTTGCGCGCGAGCAGCACGCGATCGCCGTCACGCACCAGCACGATCACCGCGGGATGGAGGTGCGGGTAGTGCTCGTAGCGGCACGCGGGGCAGCGCTTCCCCCACTCGTTCTCCATCCGCTCCGCGCGCGCGCCGCAGCGCGGGCAGTGGCCGCTCGTCCGCTCCCAGTAGAGGAGCTGCATCGCCATGCCGCCCAGCGACAGGAGGTCGTCGGGGAGGCGCGTGCCCTGCATCGGGATGAGCGTCTCGCGGAGATAGCCCTCGGGCACGGCGGCCTCCCGCGGAAGCCCCGCCACCCAGCACGCGGTGCCGGCCCAGGTGCCGAGCCAGAATGTCCGGTCGAACGCGCCGCCGAAGTCCCTCGGCTCCGTGCCGGCCGGCAGCCGGAGCCCCTCGCCCTCGGGGACGACGACGAGCTTCTGCTCCTGGACGATGAGCCAGTGGCCGCGCTCGTCCGCCGGCCGCGCGCCCTGCTTGGCGGGCACGAACTCGCCGCGCAGACAATCGCGGTTGAACGGCAGGTAGACCGAGTGCGGCGTCACGAGCCTATCTTGCCGCCCGCCTGGGGCGAGAGCAAGACGAGGGGGACCATCCTTGATGTCTCAGCCGGCCGGCACCCAGTTACCGTAATCCACCGTCGCGTCCCGCTCCTCGCCCTCGGAGTGGTCGGGATCGGGCATCATCAGCGCCAGCGGATCGCCGAACGCACGGATCAGGCGCGGCGGGCGCTCGCCGACCTTCGATGTCGGCCACGCCCGGGTGCGCCCGCCGACGCCTGCATCCGGAAGTTAGAGGTCGGCGCGCTCATGATTTTTCGCGTCTATCTCAAAAGTCGTGGCCACGTAGCCATGCTCGACGATTTGAAGCAGGTACCCAGGCAGAAAGCCTGCAATCGACCCCGCCTGCTGATACTGATACACGTGGCGAAATTCATGCGATAGCAGCTGGGGCGTCTCGTGGCCGCGACAGATGAATACGGAGTGGCCGAGGGTCAAGCCAACCATCCTTGGATTCAGGAACCCGGTCTGCGCGGCAGCGGCACGAAGTGGCGGATCTGCCGGCATGGGTAATGTCTCGACGGTGATCACGCGGATTCGCTCCGGGTGAGTCACGCCGACCTTCCGCGCGAAGTCGCGCTCACGTTCGGTGAGCTCCCGGCCAACAGCGGCGCCGCGGATGGCCTCGGCTTCTGCCCATGCGATCGCCATGGGCAACAAGTGCGGAAGGGCAGCTTGGAGATCCACGTGCCGCTCCTCTCGTACCTCTAGACAGTATGACTTCCACGAAGTGAGGCTGACCCCCAGCGCTCTCCGCGGGT
>JBBTPF010000086.1:0-3313 GCA_038066295.1 Candidatus Methylomirabilota bacterium
TCCCGCGGCGGGAACGAGTCTCGTCGACCCCTCCCGAGGCCGCGCTCCGCGGGCCACCGTCCGTCTCGCGTGGGGTGGTTCGCGAACGATCCAGACCGCGTCGCGCCTGCGGCAGCATGTTCGCCATCGCCCGTCGGCTCCGGCTCCGCGGGCGGCACCCCAGGCACCGCCGTCACACGCGACGATCGTTCGTGAATAATCCGCGCTAACCGGCCGCGTATCGTCGCCGGCGCAGGAGGACCAGCGAGGCGCCGGCGAGCGCGGCGCCCGCCGCGGTGAGGAACGTCGCCATCGCGCGCCCGCGGTTCGCCGCGTCCACGACGTCCATGCACCACGCCATCAGCGCCGTCGTCGCGGCGCCGAAGCCCAGGCCGTAGAGCGCGCCGGCCGCCATGAGGCTCGCGGCGCCGCGCGTGAGCGCCTGGACCGCGAGCGCCCCCGCGGTGAGGGCGAGCCCGACGACGGCGACTGCCGGCCGCCCCATCCGGTCCGAGAAGCGCCCCGCGTAGCCGCGCACGGCCGTGATCGCCAGCGCGAAGACCAGGAAGAAGAGCCCAGGGTTCACGTCCTGCGTCTTCGCGTGGATCGGCAGAAAGGTCACCTGCGCCCCGTAGCTCAGCATCAGCACGTCAAGCGCCGAGGAACTCCGCGACGAGCGCCTGGAACGAGGCGGGCTGGTCCCCGGGCACGGTATGGCCGGCGCCGGGAACCTCGACGAGCCGGGCGCGCGGGTTCTCCTCGATCATGCGCTTGGCGATCTCGGGCGAGAGGATGTCGGAGTCGGCGCCGCGCACGAGCAACGTGGGGCAGGCGACCGCCCGCCAGAGCGGCCAGAGGTCGATCGTGTCGCGCCAGCGCCCCTCCCGCACGGCGTCGCGGAGCGCGCGGTCGTACTTCCAGGCGAAGCCGCCGTCGGGGAGCGCGCGCAGGCCGTGCTCGACGCGGTGGCGGAGCAGCGCCTCCGCGTAGCGCGGGTTGTTAGCGCGCTGGTAGGCAAGCGCCTCGGCGACCGTCTCGAAGCGCTCGGGCGCGCCGCCCATCGTCTGGCCGACGCGCGCCCGGCCGGCCAACGCGACCTCGGGGCCGATGTCCACCACCACCAGCCGCTCGACGCGCGCGGTCCGCCGCCCCGCGAACGCGATGGCCACGCGCCCGCCCATCGAGAGCCCCACCAGGCGCGGGCGCTCCAGGTCGAGCGCGTCGCAGAACGCCGCGAGGTCCGCCGCCAGCGTGCCGGTCGTGTAGTCGCCGTCGGGCGCCGGGTCGGAGTCGCCATGACCGCGCTGGTCGAGGGCGAGGACGCGGTAGCGCCCGGACAGGGCGCGCGCCTCCCCATCCCAGGTGCGAGCGTGGCCCGTGACGCCGTGGAGCATGACGACGGGGGACGCCCCGGGATCCCCGCACTCCGTGTAGTGGAAGCGCTGGCCGTGAAGCGTCACGGTCCGATCGGTGTGCATACCGGATTCTAGCAAGAACCTGCTACGATCCGCGTGATGGCGCACGTTCACGCGCCGACGGCCGCTTCGCGTTCCCGGGGGAGGCTCACCGCGACCCTGGTGGTGACGGCGGCGTTCCTCCTGGTCGAGATCGCCGGGGCCGTCTGGACCGGGAGCCTCGCGCTCCTCGCCGACGCGGGCCACATGCTGACCGACGTGGGCGGCCTCGCTCTCGCGCTCTTCGCCATCTGGATCGCCACGCGGCCGCCGACGCCCGAGAAGACCTACGGCTACTACCGCGCCGAGATCCTCGCGGCGCTCGTGAACGCGCTCGTCCTCCTCGTCGTCGCCGGCGGCATCCTCTTCGAGGCGTACCGGCGGATCCTGGCGCCGTCCGACGTGCTCGGCGGCCCCATGCTCGCCGTCGCCGGCGTTGGCCTCGCGGCGAACGTCACCTGCGCCTGGCTGCTCCACAACGACGCGGCCAAGAGCCTCAACGTCCATGGCGCCTACCTCCACGTGCTCGGCGACGCGCTCGCCTCGGTCGGCGTCATGGTCGCCGCGGCCGTCGTGATCGCCACGGGCTGGACGCCGGCCGACGCGCTCGCGAGCGTGGCGATCGCCCTCGTCATCGTGCCGCGCACGTGGGGGCTCCTCCGGCAGGCGGTCAACGTGCTCCTCGAGGGCACGCCGCCCCACCTCGACACCGGCGAGATCGAGGAGGCGATGCGGGGCGTGTCGGGGGTCCGGCGGGTGCACGACCTCCACGTCTGGGCGCTGACCTCGGGGCGCGAGGCCATGAGCGCCCACGTCGTCGTCGAGGACGTGGGAGAGAGCGACCGGCTCCTCCGCGAGCTTCACGAGGTCCTCCACGCGCGCTTCGGCATCGACCACACGACGATCCAGATCGAAGCCGACCCGCCCGCGGTGTTGCGTATCCAGGGATCGAATTCCGTAGAGTGAGGAGCATCATGACAACCTTCGACATCAGGGAGAAAGCGGTCATCCTGAAATCCGAGGACGACGTCGCCGTCGCGAAGGCCGGGATTCCGGCCGGGACGGCCCTCGAGGACGGCGGCGCCCACATCGAGGTCCGCCAGGACATCCGGCCCGGCCACAAGGTGGCGCGCCGCGCGGTCCGCGCCGGCGCCCCCGTGAGGCGCTATGGGCAGATCATCGGTTTCGCCACCCAGGACATCGTCGCCGGCGACCACGTTCACACGCAGAACCTCGGCATCGGCGAGCTCCAGCGCGAGTACGAGTTCTGCACCGACGCACGGCCGGTGGACTACTACCCGCCTTCGAGCATGCTCGCCTTCGACGGCTACCAGCGGGAGGACGGGCGCGTCGGCACGCGGAACTACGTCGCGATCGTCTCGGGCGTGAACTGCTCGGCGAGCGTCAGCCACCTCGTGAAGGACAAGTTTCACGACGCTCAGCGGGACTACCCGAACGTGGATGGAGTCCTGGCCATCACCCACAAGTCCGGGTGCGGCACGAAGCTCTTCGGCGAGGACCACCTGGCGCTCCAGCGCGTGCTCGCGGGCTACGCCAAGCACCCGAACGTCGCCGCGTACATCCTGATCGGTCTCGGGTGCGAGGTGAACCAGGCCGCCGTCATGGTCGAGCGCCAGCGGATGGCCGCGCCCGGGCACCCGGAGCGGAAGCCGTTCGTCGTCAACATCCAGGAGGCGGGCGGGATCCGGAAGACCGTGGAGCGCGCGGCGGCCGAGGTGGCGAAGCTCCTGCCGTACGCGAATGAAGCGAAGCGGACGAAGCAGCCGATCTCGGAGCTGACGCTCGCGACCAACTGCGGGGGCTCGGACGCGAACTCGGGCATGACGGCGAACCCCGCGCTCGGCTGGGCGGTGGACGAG
>JBBTPF010000087.1:0-1265 GCA_038066295.1 Candidatus Methylomirabilota bacterium
CGCGGGCGCCGGCGGGGTGGCGATCCGGGTGGAGAGCTCGGGCGGGCTCCTGATCGGCAGGATCCTGCTCGCGCTCTTCCTGGCGATCGGCAAGCGACGCTACGAGTACCTGGCGCTCGGCGGCGAGGCGGCCGAGCACCGCCCGATCCTGGCCGAGTACAGCCCGGCCCTCCTCGACCAGATGATCGCCGTCGTGACCGCGTCCACCGTCACCGCCTACGCCCTCTACACGATGTCGCCGGAGACGGTCGCGAAGTTCCAGACGCACCTCCTGCCGGCGACGTTGCCGTTCGTGCTCTACGGGATCTTCCGCTACCTCTACCTGCTCTACCGGCGGCAGCTCGGCGGCAACCCGTCCGAGCTCTTTCTGAGCGATCGGGCGCTCCGGATCAACGCGGTCTGCTGGATTCTCGCGGTCCTGCTGATCATCTACGGCGCCCGGCTGGAGTAAGATAGAGGCTCATGAACAGCCAGGTCGCGCTCCTGCGCACGCGCCCGGAGACCGTGGTCGAGGACTACGGGCGCCTCATGCGCCTGGTGAAGTACGACCAGGCGCTGCCGCGCGACCAGGACCTGATCCTCAAGCTCAACCTCTCGTGGACCAAGTACTTTCCGGCATGCTCGAGCCAGCCGTGGCAGGTGGACGGCATCCTCACGACGCTCCTCGAGGATGGCTACGACCGCGCGCGGATCTTCCCCGTCGAGAACAAGACGGTCGTGACGAATCCGGTGAAGGGCTGCCGCAACAACAAGTGGCAGCCGGTGCTGGCGCGTCACGGCGTGCCGTTCATCCCGCTGCCCGACGTCGAGTGGGTCGTCTATCCGTTCAAGAGCCCGCTGCTGAAGCTGAACGACATCTTTCCGGAGGGCATCGAGATCCCGAAGATGTACGTCGGGAAGAACATCTGCCAGTTGCCCACGGCGAAGACGCACGGGCACTCCCAGACCACCGGCGCGATCAAGAACGCGTTCGGCGGGCTCCTGAAGGAAGTCCGCCACTACGCCCACGAGTTCATCCATGAGGTGATGGTGGACCTCATGTCCATGCAGCGCGAGCTGCACCCGAGCGTATTCGCGGTGATGGACGGGACGGTGATGGGCGACGGCGCGGGGCCGCGCACGATGGTGCCGCGCGTGGGCAACCTCATCCTCGCCTCGGCGGATCAGGTCGCGATCGACGCGATCGCCGCCAGGATCATGGGGTTCGACCCGCTGGCGATCCCGTATCTGAGGATGTGCCACGAGCGCGGGCTCGGCGTCGCGGA
>JBBTPF010000088.1:0-1038 GCA_038066295.1 Candidatus Methylomirabilota bacterium
GGTGGTCGAGGACGGCAAGACCGGGCTCCTGGTCCCGCCGGCCCGTCCCGAGGCGCTGGCCGCGGCGCTGACCCGCGTCCTCGACAACCCGTCGCTCGGCCGGAGCCTGGGACAGGCGGGCCGGCGGCGCGTCGAGGCGCACTTCAGCTGGGCGAGCGTCGCCGAGCGCACCGCCGAGGTCTACGCGGAGTCGATCGCGGAGCTCAAGCGCTCGGCCGGGGGCGGCTGATGTTCCGTCCTCGAAATCACGTGAAGCACCCGCCGGCACCCGAGACCGGGGCCGACGGACAGGTGCGGCAGGGGTCGACGGGACCCGTTCCCTCCCACGGAGGAGCGGACCGAGCGCGCCCGGATGGAGCCCAGCCGCAACGGGGTAGCGGACGCGTGCCGCGTGGTCCCGCGACCCCTGCCGCACCTGTCCGTCGGCCCCGCCGCGCGGGACGAGCGCGGCGATCGTTGACATGACGTCGACGACGGAACGCTAGCGCGCGTGCCGTCCGCGGTGCTCGCCGGAATCCGCGGCTTCGTCTTCGACCTGGACGGCTGCGTCTGGAACGGGAGCGTCCTCAACCCCGGGGCGGGGGAGACGCTCGCGGCGCTCCACCGCGCGGGACGCGGGCTCGCGTTCCTCACGAACAACTCCCGCGCGACCGGTGACGACGTCCGCCGGCGGCTCCACGGGCTCGGCGTCACCATCGCGGAGCACGCCCTGACGCCGCTCGAGATCATCGGCGAGGTGATCGCCCGGCGCTGGGGGCGCTCGCGCGTGCTCGTCATCGGCGCCGCCGAGCTGGCGGACGTCATCGCGCGCGCCGGCCACGAGATCGTCGCCGTGAACGACTACCTTCGCGCGACCGTCGTCGCGGTCGGCAACGACTTCGACCTGACCTACGAGCGGCTCACCGCCGCGGCGCGGCCACGATGTTCGCGCCTTCTGTGTCGCCCCGATCTACGCGATTATTGATGCAGTCGGGCTGGTGGAAGCGGGGATTTACCGGAACGTGGTCGTTGTAGGCGGCGGCTGCCTTGCCAAGATCG
>JBBTPF010000088.1:1048-6169 GCA_038066295.1 Candidatus Methylomirabilota bacterium
CCGCTGCGGCGCGCGCCGCGGCGGGCGGCGCGCCGCTCGTGACCCCCAACCTGGACCCGCGCCTGCCGCTCGAGGGCGGCGAGTTCCTCCCCGGCTGCGGCGCCATCGTCGAGGCCGTGGCCCTCGCCGCGGGCGTGAGGCCGATCGTCGTCGGCAAGCCCGAGCCGCCGCTCTTCCGCATGGCGCTCGAGCGCCTGGGCGTCGAGCCCACCGCCGCCGCGATGGTGGGCGACAGCGTCCCCTCGGACATCGCCGGCGCGCGCGCGGTGGGCATGCGCACCGTCCTCTACGCGCCCCACGGCGGCGCGCCGGGCGAGGCCGATCTCGTCGTGCGCTCGTTCGCCGAGCTCGCGGCCGCCGCCGGCATCGCCTAGTCGCCCGCGTGTTACCCTAGCGCCATGTTCGATATCGGCCTGCAGGAGATGCTCCTCATCGGGGTCATCGCCCTGCTCGTCTTCGGTCCTGGAAAGCTCCCCGAGCTCGGCCGGATGGTGGGCCGGGCGATGCGCGAGTTCAGAAGGGCGAGCGACGAGTTCCGCCAGACCGTCGAGACGAACCTCAACATCAACGAGCCCGATCCGATCGTCTCGCCCTCGATCGCGCCCGTGGCGGAGTCACCCGCCGCGGAGCCCGCCGCCGCGCTTGCATCCGACGCGGAGGGCGCCGCGGCTCTGGAGACGCCGGCGCCGGTCGCGGCCGAGGCCGCCGAGCCCTTCTGCGCCCAGCGGGGCGCGCGCCTGTTCCACCGGAGCGACTGCGCGTGGGTGGCGCGCATCCCCGAGGCTGAGCGGGCCTGGTTCAAGCACGTGGCGGACGCCCGGGACCAGGGGTTCGTCACCTGCCCCGTGTGCGAGCCCTGGGAGCCCGCCTAACAGGCGATCTTTTTTTGCTTGACTGACTCAACACGCGTTGAGTATTCTTCATGGCCAGGGAGGTCGCCATGCGTGAGCTGACGGGCAGGCAGCGGGAAGTCCTGGGCTTCATGCGGAGCTTCCAGACGCGTCACGGAGCGCCGCCGACGGTGCGCGAGATCGCCGAGCGATTCAAGGTCACGCCCCGCGCCGCGTTCGATCATCTGCGGGCGCTCGAGCGCAAAGGGGCGCTCCAGCGGCGGCCGAGCGCGGGGCGAACGTCGCGCGCGCTCACCCTGGTCGAGCCGCCGACCTCCCGGACGTATCGCCCCATTCCGGTCCTCGGCCGCATCGCGGCGGGCGCGCCGGTCCTTGCCGAGGAGAACCGGGAAGGGGAGCTGCCCATCGCGCCCACGGCCTTCGCCGACCGCGGGGAGGACGTGTTCGCCCTCAGGGTCCGGGGGCAGAGCATGATCGACGCCCACATCTGCGACGGCGATCTCGTGCTCGTCCGCCGCCAGGACAGCGCCCAGCCCAACGACATCGTCGTCGCCATGCTCGAGTCCGAGGCCGGCGGCGACGCCGAGGCGACCGTCAAGCGGTACCTCCGCGACGGCGAGCGTGTCGTGCTCAAGCCGGAGAACGCGACGATGACGCCGATCGTCGTCGAGCCGGGCGAGCGCGGGGTCCGGATTCTCGGCAAGGTCATCGGACTGCTTCGCGGGTTCTAGCCGGAGCGGGAGGTCGTCATGAGTTCGCACGCGGTTACGTACGCGCTTCTTCACCGCCGGAGCTCGCGCGCCTTTTTTTTGGCGCGGTCCACTCAACACGTGGAGAGCCCCCGGGTGGCTCGCGAGATCGTGCGCGCCCTGGTGGCGCTGGGGGCGGTTATTGGCTGGAGCGGCGCCTGTCTGCTTCTCGCGGGGTGACGGGGCGCGCCGTGCGCTCGTACACCCTCGCCTCGATGAACAGATCGAGCAGGGCGCTGTCGAGGCGGCCGGCCCGGCGCTCCTGGTTCAGGATGTCGAGCGCCTTGTCCATGGGGATCGCGCTCTTGTACGGGCGGTCACCGGCCGTGAGCGCGTCGTAGATGTCCGCGATCGTCATGATCTTCGACTGCACCGGAATCTCGTCGCTCTTGATCCCGTACGGATAGCCCGTGCCGTCGAGCTTCTCGTGGTGCGAGCGGGCGATCTCCGGGATGCGGCGGAACTCGCTGGTCCACGGGATCTGGGACAGGAACTGGTAGGTGTGCACGACGTGCGACTGGATCTGCTCGATCTCCTCGGGCGTGAGGCTGCCTCTGGGGATCGCGAGGACCGCCGCCTCGTCGGGCGTGATCACGGTGTGGCGCCCCCCCACGTGGTCCTCGAAGCTCCGCTGCGCGAGCCGCTCGATCTCCGCGGCGAAGTCCTTCGGGAGGAGCGCCGGCTCGTTCGCCATCACGATGCGCGTGAGGCTGTCGTCGAGCTCCGCCAGGTACGCGGCGAGCTCGGCGTCGTACGCGGCCGCCTGCTCCTGGTAGCGCCGGCGCCCCTTTTCCAGGAGGTAGTCGATCTTCTTCCCCGCGTACCGCAGCTCGAGCCCCCGCTTGACGAGCTCCACGCGCTGGCGGATGCGGTCGAGGTCCCCCGGGTAGAGCTTCTTGGCCTTGACCAGCACCCGCTCGCGCACCCCGACCTTGCCGAAGTCGTGGAGGAGCGCCGCGTAGCGGAGCTCCATCATCTCGTCGGTGGTGAAGCGCGTCGCCCCGTGGGGGCCCGTCGAGACGTGGTCCACCGCGCTCGCGAGCCCGACCGTCAGGTTCGCCACGCGGAACGAGTGGCCGGACGTCGTCGGGTCGCGCGACTCGATCGCGGTGACCGACGCCTTCACGAAGCCCTCGAAGAGCTGGCGGATCGACTCGTAGAGGCGGCTGTTGGAGAGCGCGACCGCGGCCTGGGAGGCGAGCGAGCCCGCGAGCTTCTCGTGCCGGCCGCTGAACGGCTGCACCAGCCGCTCCATCTCCTCGACGGAGGCGAGGCGCCGCGCGAAGTCGGGCTTGCAGTTGATGAGCTGCAGCGCCCCGATCGTCTCGCCCTGCGGCGTGCGCATCGGCACCACGAGCATGGACTTCGTCCGGTAGCCGACCTGCTCGTCGAAGGAGCGGTTGATCTTGAACGGCGCGCCCGGCGGCGGCGCGTACGCGTCCTCGAGGTTCAGGATCTGTCCCGTCAGCGCGACGTGCCCGGCCACGCTCTCGCTGGTGAGCGGCAGCCGCGTCGAGCGGAACGTGATCTCGACCGAGTCGTTCTGCGCGAGGGCGAAGCGGAGCTGGCGGCCGCCGTCGGCCGCCTCCTCGACGAGATAGAGCGAGCCGGCGTCGCTCCGCGTGATCTCGCGCGCCTTGGTGAGGATCGTCTCCAGCAGCTCGCGCGGGTTCCGCTCGGCCGAGAGGCGGATGCCGATCGCGTTGAGCTCGGAGAGCTCGCGGTCGAGCCGGGTGACCTCGGCCGCGCGCTCCAGGTCCCCGAAGGCGTTCGCCACCGCCCGGGCGAGGATCGCCCGGCTCGCGTCCGACGGCAGGATCGCGTACCAGTGCTCGGGCCACGGCCCCGCCGCGGCCGGGTCCACGAGGGCGACGGCGCGCACGTGCCCGCCCGCCGGCGCGGGACCGGAGGCGTCCGCGGCGACGAGCACGACGGCCGGGACCGAGGCGTCCGCGACGAGCTCGGAGGTGAGCCCCGCGACGTCGTATTCGTCTGCGAGGAGGGCGGCGGCTGCGGCGCTGCGCGACGTCGTGTCGTGAAGGAGGCGGCGCATGCTCTCGAGCCTAGGGCCCGCCTTCGGGCGAAGTCAAGTTCGTGACCCCGGGGGCGGGCGGTGTAGAATTGCCCTTCGTGACCGATCGCGTTTCGACCGGCCTCGCGAAGCTCGACGCGATGCTCGGCGGCGGGCTGCTGCCGGGCACGCTCGCCGTCGTCTACGGCGCCACGGGGATCGGCAAGACCCACCTCGGTCTCACGTTCGCCGCCCACGGGAAGGCCGCCGACGGCGCGCGCGGCCTCCTGCTCGACATGAACGGCCGCGGCGACTCGCAGCAGCACGACGAGTACGCCGCGCGGCTGTTCGGGTGGACGCTCAAGACGTGGGGCCACACGGTCACGCCGATGAGCGACCCGTACCCGCCCGGCGACCAGATGGAGGCGTTCTACTCGAACGCGCTGCCGTGGGTGGGGCGCGTGCGCGACTTCCAGGTGCCGACGCCCGACGGCTCCTTCGAGTTCGACTGGAGCTGGAAGGCGATGTACAACCACGCCCTCTACACCGTCCGGCCGTTCGTGTACTTCCACTTCGCCGCCGGCACGCGGCGGGTGGTCGTGGACGGCGTGGAGCCGATGGATTCGCCGGCCGACTCGATCCAGTTCTTCATGTTCGACGAGCTGTACCGGAAGGCGATCCACCGGGACGCCGAGACGCTCGGCATGGAGATCTGCCTGCCGGTGTGGAAGCACCGCGCATTCATCGACGCCCATCTCTACGACCACGCGCGGATCAGCACGCTGCTGCTCGTGACGACCGAGGAGACGCGCCTGGAGGACCTCCTGGCGCGCAAGGTCGCCACCGGGGACGTCGGCGCCACCGCGAACACGATCCTCGTCCTCGGCAGCGAGCGCGTGGGGAACCGGCTCGCCCGCATGCTCTGCGTCGTCAAGCATCGCAGCAGCCCCATGTCCGACGAAATCGTCGAGTACACGATCGGTCCCCGCGGCATCGAGATGTAAAGGCGCCGCCTACACCTCCTGCGTCGGCACGAACCTACGCTTCTCGACGAACGCGCGCGGGCCGTTGAGCGTGTCGGGCAGGGCGAGGTTCGTGTTCCAGAGCGTGTTCTCGAGGCGGAGTCCCTCCTCCAGCGTGAGACCCAGGCCGCGGATGCACGCTTCCTTGTCGGTGCGGAGCGAGGACTGCGGGTATTCGCAGATCCGCTCGGCGAGCTTCGTGCACTCGTCCATGAGCCGGGCGCGCTTGACGACCCGGCTCACGAAGTTGATCCGGTACGCCTCCTTCGCGTCGAACCACCGGCCCGTGATGAGGAGGTCGAGGGCGACGCCGAGGCCCACGATGTGAGGGAGCCGCTGGGTGAGCCCGGACTCGGCGCCCACGTTCCAGCGGCGGTTCACGACGCCGAACTTCGCGTGGTCGGCCGCGATCCGGACGTCGCACGCCATCGCCAGCTCCATCCCGCCCGCGAGGCAGTACCCGTTGATGGCCGCGATGATCGGCTTCC
>JBBTPF010000089.1:0-5697 GCA_038066295.1 Candidatus Methylomirabilota bacterium
CTCGTTCCCGCCGCGGGGGAGCGGACCGAGCGCGCCCGGATGGAGCCCAGCCGCCCCCGGGCAGCGCACGCGTGCCGCGTGGTCCCGCGACCCCTCTCGCACCCGCCCGTCGGCGCCGGCTCCGCGGACGGCACCCCTGGCACCGCCGTCACACGCGACGACCGGTCGTGAACAATGCCGATTAGTTCCTCCCGCGTCGTCATCATCGGCGGCGGCGTCGCCGGCTGCAGCATCGCCTACCACCTGGCGCTCGCGGGCTGCCACGATGTCCTCGTGCTCGAGCGCGGCGAGCTGACGGGCGGCTCCACGTTCCACTCGGCGGGGCTCGTCGGCCAGCTCCGCGGAACGATCGCGCTCACGCGCATCAACATGGCCTCCGTCGCGCTCTACCGCCGCCTGAAGGACGACACGGGACGCGATCCCGGCTGGCGGGAGGTGGGGAGTCTGCGGCTCGCGTCCTCGAAGGAGCGACTCGCCGAGCTGCGGCGCCAGGCCGGCTGGGCGCGCACCTTCGGCCTGCCGCTCGAGCTGCTGGGGCCCGGCGAGACCCGCCGGCTGTTCCCGCTCGTGAGCGACGACGGGCTCGAGGGGGCGGGCTACCTGCCGACGGACGGCCGGATCGATCCCGCCACCCTCGCGTACGCGCTGGCCGACGGGGCGAAGGAGCGAGGCGTCAGCCTCGAGACCGGCGTGCGCGTCGAGTCCATCACCGTCGAGCGCGGGCGCGTCGCCGCCGTGGTCACCGACCGCGGGACGGTCGCGTGCGAGACCGTCGTCAACGCGGCAGGGATCTGGGCGCCGGAGGTCGGCCGCATGGCCGGCGTCGCAGTGCCGATCGTCCCGATGGCCCACCAGTACCTCGTCACCAAGCCGATCGACGGCGTGACGCGCGACCTGCCGACGATGCGCGATCCCGACCGCCTCGTGTACTTCCGCGAGGAGGTCGGCGGGCTCCTCATGGGCGGCTACGAGCGGCGCCCTGCGCCCTGGGGGCTCGACGGCATCCCGCGCGACTTCACCCACAAGCTCCTGCCGCCGGACTGGGACCGGTTCGCGGACCTGATGGACGCCGCGGTCTCCCGCGTGCCCGCGATCGGGCGCGTCGAGGTCATCACGATGATCGACGGCCCCGAGGCGTTCACGCCCGACGGCGAGTTCATCCTGGGCGAGGCCCCGGGCGTTCGCGGCTTCTTCGTCGCCGCGGGCTTCTGCGCTCACGGGATCGCCGGCGCGGGCGGTATCGGGAAGGTGATGGCCGAGTGGATCCTGAACGGCCGGGCCCCGCTCGACCTCTGGCGCATGGATCTCCGCCGCTTCGGCGCTCACCATGCCGACCGCGCCGTGGCGCTCGCGCAGGCGGTGGAGACGTACTCCACGTACTACGACATCCACTATCCGGGCGAGGAGCGGCGGGCGGGCCGCGGCCTCAGGCTCCCGCCGGTGCACCCGCGCCTCGTCGAGCTCGGGTGCGCGTTCGGCGAGAAGGCGGGCTGGGAGCGCCCGAACTGGTTCGAGCCGAACGCCCGGCGGGCGCCGGGACGATGGGCGCCCCACGGCTGGGCGGCACGGCACTGGTCGCCGGCGATCGAGGCCGAGCACCTGGCGGCGCGCGAGCGGGCGGCGCTCTTCGACGAGACCTCGTTCAGCAAGCTCGAGGTCTCCGGGCCCGGCGCGCTGGCGCTGCTCCAGCGCCTGGGCGACAACCAGATGGACAAGCCGCCGGGCTCCGTCACGTACACGCAGCTCCTCAACGAGCGGGGCGGCATCGAGTGCGATCTGACGGTGACGCGCCTCGCCGCCGACCGGTTCATGCTCGTCACGGGGAGCGCCTTCGGCCTCCACGACCTCGCGTGGGTCCGCGCCCACGCGCCGGCCGACGGCTCGGTGCGCCTCGAGGACGCGACGGACCGCCTCACGTGTCTCGGCCTCTGGGGCCCGCGCGCCCGGGCCATCCTCGCCCGCGCGACGGCCGACGACGTCTCGCACGCGGCGTTCCCGTACCTCACCGCGCGGCGGCTCTGGGTCGGCGGCGTCCGCGTCCTCGCGCTGAGGGTCACGTACGTGGGCGAGCTGGGCTGGGAGCTCTACGCGCCGATGGAGGACGGGCTCGCGCTGTGGGACGCGCTCTGGCGCGCGGGCGAGCCGGCGGGCCTCCTGGCCGCGGGCTACCGCGCGATCGACTCGCTCCGGGTCGAGAAGGGCTACCGCTACTGGAGCGCCGACATCACGCCCGAGGACACGCCGTGGGAGGCGGGGCTCGGCTTCTGCGTCAAGCTCGACAAGGGCGACTTCATCGGGCGGGAGGCGCTGATCGCGCAGCGGGCGCGCGGCATCGAGCGGCGGCTCGCCTGCCTCACGCTCGCCGACCCCCGCGCGGTGGTCTTCGGCGGCGAGCCGATCCTGGACGACGGCGGGGTGGTCGGCCGGGTGACGAGCGGGGGCTACGGCTACGCGGTCGGCCGGTCCATCGCCTACGGCTACGTCCCGATAGCCTCCACCGCGATCGGGACCACGCTCGGCGTCGAGATCTTCGGCGAGCCGGTGGCCGCGACGGTCAGCCGCGAGCCGCTGTACGATCCCAAGGGTGAGCGCATCAGGGAGGGTGTGTGACATGAGGATCGAGACGATCGCCGTGCACGCCGGGACGGGCGTGGATCCGTCCACCGGCGCCGTGACGCCGGCCATCCACCCGTCAACGACGTTCGAGCGCGACCCCGACGGCTCGTACCCGCGCGGCCACCTCTACGCCCGCAACAGCAACCCGAACCGGAACGCGCTGGAGGACTGCCTCACCGCGCTCGAGGGCGGCGAGGCGGCCGCCGCCTTCGCGTCGGCGTCGGCGGCGACCGCGGCGATCTTCCAGTCGCTCGTCCCGGGCGACCACGTCGTGGCGCCGACGGACGCCTACCACGGGACCTCGCGGCTCCTGCGCGAGACCTTCACCCGCTGGGGGCTCGAGACGACGTTCGTGGACATGACCGATGCCGCCGCCGTCCGGGCCGCGATCACGGCGGGCACGAAGCTCCTCTGGGTCGAGACCCCGTCGAACCCGCTCTGGAAGGTGACCGACATCGCCCAAATCGGGGAGATCGCCCGCGCCGCCGGCGCCCGCTGCGTCTGCGACAACACGACGGCGACGCCGGTCCTCCAGTCGCCGTTCACGCTCGGCGCCGACCTGATCGTCCACGCGACCACCAAGTACCTCGGCGGCCACGGCGACGTCCTGGGGGGCGCCGTCGTCACGAGGGCGCGGGATCAGTTCTTCGACCGGATCCGCGCGATCCAGGCCTCGGGCGGCGCGGTGCCGTCGCCGTTCGACTGCTGGCTCGTGCTTCGCGGCATCCGCACGCTTCCGTACCGGATGCGCGCGCATTCCGGGAATGCGCTGGCCGTCGCGACGTTCCTCGCGCGCCACCCGCGCGTCGTGGCGGTCCACTACCCGGGGCTCGCGACGCACCCGGGCCACGACGTCGCCGCCCGGCAGATGAGGGCCTTCGGCGGCATGGTGTCAGTCCAGGTGCAGGGCGACCGCGCCCGCGCGATGGCCGTCGCCGCCAAGGTGCGCGTCTTCACGCGGGCGACGAGCTTCGGCGGGACGGAGAGCCTGGTCGAGCACCGCGCGTCCATCGAGGGCGCCGGCACGCGCACGCCCGAGAACCTGCTGCGCCTCAGCATCGGACTCGAGAACGCCGACGACCTGATCGAGGACCTCGACCAGGCGCTCGCATGAGGGAGGGACCACGGGCGATGAGACTCCACGGCCGGACCGCGCTCGTCACCGGCGCCGCCCGCGGCATCGGGCTCGCGATCTCGAAACGCTTCGCGACGGACGGCGCCCGCGTCGCCATGCTCGACGTGGACCGTGAGGTCGAGGCCGCGGCGAAGGTGCTCGGCGATCCAGCGCTCGCGATCGTCGCCGACGTGACGCGCACGGAAGACGTCGAGCGGGCGGTGACGACCGTCCACGGCCGCTGGGGCAGGCTCGACGTCGTCGTCAACAACGCCGGCATCACCGGCGGCTCGAAGCTCACGTGGGAAGTGACCGACGAGGAGTGGCAGCGCGTCATCGCCTGCGACCTGACGAGCGTGTTCCTCGTCTCGCGCGCCGCCGTGCGGCTCATGCTGGTACAGGGGAGCGGGCGCATCATCAACATCGCGTCCATCGCGGGCAAGGAGGGCAACCCGACGCTGGCGCCCTACTCGACCGCGAAGGCCGGTGTGATCGGTTTCACGAAGGCGCTCGCGAAGGAGGTCGCGACGCGCGGGATCCTCGTGAACGCGGTGGCGCCCGCGGTGATCGGCACCGACATGGTCCAGCAGATGTCCAGGGAGACCGTGGACATGCTGGTCGCGAAGATCCCGATGGGGCGCGTGGGGCGGCCGGAGGAGGTCGCCGCGCTCGTGGCGTGGCTCGCCTCCGACGAGTGCTCGTTCTCGACGGGCGCGGTCTACGACCTCTCGGGCGGCCGCGCGACGTATTGACGCGGCGACAACGCCGCGTGCTGAAGCAGCGCCACCTTCGACACCGACTCCGTGATCTCGCCGGCGAGCGCCATCCGCACGGCCTCGTCGAGCGGCACGACGCGCCGCTCGAGGAACTCGTCGTGGTCCGCGGGGAGCGGATCCGCGGTGAGGCCGTACGCCGCGTAGCAGTACGCCACCTCGTCGAGGTACGCATTGGACGGGTAGAAGCGCGTGAGGAACTCGAAGCGCGCGGCGCGGTAGCCGCCCTCCTCCCGGAGCTCGCGCTGGGCCGCGGCGAGCGGGTCCTCGCCCGGCGACGCGCCGCCGCCCGGCAGTTCCCAGGAGACCGCGTTCTGGAGGTGGCGGAACTGGCCCACGAGCAGGACGTGCGACTCGTCCACGAAGGGAAGCACGCCCACCGTCACGCCGACGGCGAGCACGGGGTAGACGACCTCCCGGCCGTCGGGCAGCCGCCAGGCGTCCTCCCGGAGCGTCAGCGTGCCGCGCGCGTAGCGCGTGACCGATCCGAGGCGCATCCAGCCCGGCGTCATCGAACCGGTATGGTATCGTATGGGGCGCGATGGGGCGAGAACGTCACGCGGACGTCCTGATGAAGAAGTTCCTCCAGGCGATCGAGGTCTCGCTCGCCGCAACCGAGGCGGCGCGCGACGCCGTGCAGGAGATCGTGAAGAGCGGCGCCGACACCGGCATCTTCTTCGCCGGGAAGGAGAAGCGCGGGGCCGTCTCCCCCGAGCTCACGCCGCAGGACAAGGAGTTCCTCCGCGCGCTCTCCATCAGCCCCGACCGCTGAGCGCCGATGCGGTTGCTCCTGATCCTCTTCTGGCTCGCGGTCGCCGCGGCGGTCCTGCTGCCGCTCTTGCGCCGCGTCCGCCTGTCCGCGGCGCGCCCCCGGCGCTCGCTCCCCGACGAGCTCGTCAAGGACCCCGTGTGCCAGACGTACGTCGTGAAGTCGCGGGCCGTGAGCCGTACCCACCGCGACGAGGTGCGGTACTTCTGCAGCGCCGAGTGCGCCCGCCGGGCCGCCGACCGGTGATGCCCGCCGCGTGACCGGCCCGTCGCTCCACCCCGATCCGTGGCGTGACGTCGACGCCCAGCCGAACGCCGCGCAGCTGGCGACGACGCTCGAGCTGCGCGGCCGCACGCGGGCCCAGGCGCGGCTGCGCCGGAGGTTTCTGCGCTTCGTCCGCCTCCGGCCGGGCGACGCGGTGCTCG
>JBBTPF010000090.1:0-4284 GCA_038066295.1 Candidatus Methylomirabilota bacterium
ACGGTCGCGCGCGCTCCGGTGCAGGGGGTGGAGCAGTCGAACGTGATCCCGTCGTCCGCCTACGCGGTGCTCGACGTCCGCCTCACGCCCGGGCCCGACGCCGCCGCCGTGACGGCCGAGATCGACGCGGCCTGCCGTGAGGCGATGACGCGGCTGCCCGGCGCCACGATCGCGTGGGAGCCCGTCAACGGTTACCGCCTTGCGACGCGCGTCGAGCGGAGCGAGCCGCTCGTCCGGGCCATGGTGGCCGGCGTTCGCCAGGCGACGGGCAAGCGCGCGCGGTTCGGTGGGGTGCCGGGCTCGACCGACGGGACGATCCTCAGGATGACGCTCGGCATCCCGATCGTCACCTGCGGGCCCGGCCACCGGCTCATCCCTCACCAGGCGGACGAGTATGTCGAAGTGTCTGAACTCGTCGAGGCGGCGCGTATTTACGTCGCGTCGGCTCTGAACTTTCTCGAGTAATGGCTGAGCTGTTTCCGCGGCTCCGGCCCCTCGATGCCTTCCCCGTCCAGCACGACGGTGAGCGCTCCATCGCCCTCCGCGACCCCTCCGGGTACACGGACGCGGTCGTGGTGCTCCCGCGAGTCATGCTCGAGATCGTCTCGCTCTTCGATGGCGAGCACTCGGTGCTCGACATCCAGGCCGCGATCATGCGGCGGCGCGGCGAGCTGATCCCGCGCGAGCGCATCGAGGAGGTCGTCGATGCGTTCGACGAGCAGGGGCTGCTCGACAGCTCGCGCTTCGCGGAGCGCCGCGCCGCCGTCGAACGCGAGTTCCTCGGCGCGCCGACGCGGCCGGCCGCCCACGCGGGCGGCGCGTACGCCGCCGACCCGGCCGAGCTGCGGGCGGTCTTCGACGGCTTCTTCGTCCCGCCCGCGGGGCCGGGGCCGATCGACGGGCGCCCCGGGTCGGGCGCGGCCGTCCGGGCGGTCATCGCGCCCCACATCGATTTCCACCGCGGCGGCCCCGCGTACGCCTGGGCGTACCACGAGCTGGCGGAGCGGAGCGATGCCGACCTCTTCGTGATCTTCGGGACCTGCCACGCGGGGATGGAGCACCCGTTCGCGCTCACGCGGAAGGACTACGCGAGTCCGCTCGGCGCGGCGCCCGTCGCGCGCGACGTCGTGGAGGCGCTCGCCGCCCGCGCGCGCCAGGATTGCTTCGGCTCGGAGCCGGCCCACCGCGCCGAGCACTCGATCGAGTTCCAGGCGGTGTTCCTCCGCTACCTCTACGCGGGCCGCCGCGACTTCGAGATCGTCCCCGTGCTGACGAACTTCGCCCACGAGGCGATGCTCCACGGACGGCGGCCCGACGACGACCCGCGGATCCCTCGCTTCCTCGACGCGCTGGCCGAGACGCTCGCCGCCAGCGGCCGCCGCGTCGGGTTCGTCGCGGGCGCCGACCTCGCCCACGTGGGGCCGCGCTTCGGCGACCCGGAGCCCGTCTCGCCCGCCGAGCTCGCGCGCATCGGGAACGAGGACCGGGCGATGCTCTCCGCAGTCGAGGCCGGGGACCCCGAGGCGTTCTTAGCGTCGGTCGCGCGCGACGAGGACCGGCGGCGGATCTGCGGTTTCTCGCCGATCTACGCGCTCCTGCGCGCGCTCGGTGGAGCGCGCGGGACGCTGAGGCGGTACGGCCGGTGGCCCGATCCGCAGGGCGTCGTCACGTTCGCCAGCGTCGTCTTCACATGATCCCGCGGGATGACAGCCCGAACGTCGAGCGCGAAGGCGCTCCGACGGCGAATCACTGGTCGCTGCCGAAGCTCGCCATCGACATCGACGGCGACTGGTTCGACGACGGCGTCGAGGTGACCCACCCGGGGGTGCTCGCCAATCTCCGCTCGGGGCTCAGGCGCGACGCCCGGGGCTACTTCATCCAGACGCGCGTGAGGATCCCCGTGGAGGTGGCCGACGCGCCATTCGTCGTCGTCAGGTTCGAGCGCAGCGGCGACGGCATCGCCGTCTTCCTGAACGACGGCACGGAGGAGGCAGTGGATCCCGCGACGCTCAGGATCGGTCCGGGCGACGTCCCGTACTGCGCGGTCAAGGGCGGCCGGTTCGAGGCGCGCTTCAGCCGGGCCGCGGCCCACCAGCTGCTCGGCCTGGCGGAGTTCGACGAGCCGAGCGGGCGCGGCGTCCTGCGACTGGGCCCGAGCGCATACTCCCTGAGGAGGAACGGATGACACGCATCGCGGTCGGCGTCCTCGCGGCGCTGGCGCTGGGCGGGGCCGGCGCGCTCTGGTGGCGGGCGGCGGACGCCCAGCCGCTGACCGTGGACTCGATCGGCGACCACGTCCAGACCCTGCCGCGCGGGACGCTCCCGGTCTTCGCCGACAAGGGAGACCTGCCGCGGCTCTACGCGTTCGCGGTCCAGAACCCCGACACGCTGACATGGATGCCGTGCACCTGCGGCTGCGGGAACCTCGGCCACACTTCCAACCGCTCCTGCTACGTCAAGGACGAGACGCCGGGCCGCGTCACGTTCACGAGTCACGCGGCGACCTGACAGCTCTGCCTCGACATCACGCGGGACGTGATGCGCATGAAGGCCGAGGGCAAGCCGCTCGCCGCGATCCGCGCCGCGATCGACGCCACATATCTGAGATTCGGGCCGGCGACGCCGACGCCGCGGCCGAATTGACAGGCCGGGGGGCGACCCGTAGTGTTACGAGGGGCCGCGAGCGCGGCCCAGGGGGCCAGGGATGAAGATCGACCGGTACAGGTGCGTCGCCTGCGGCAACTGCATTCCCGTCTGTCCGGTGGGCGCGATCTACATCGATCCCGTCGCCGGGCGCGCCCAGGTGAACCAGGACGAGTGCGTGGAATGCCACACGTGCTACCGCGGGATGTCCAAGGAGCACCTGTGGCCGCCCATGGTCCGCGCCGTCCGCCGCGTCGCCAAGGCGTTTCGCTTCCGCTTCGACCCCGAGCCCGACATCTGCCCGACCGACGCGCTCACGCCCCAGGAGCTCGCGTGGCCGCGGATCGTGCGCCGGGCCTTCTCCGACCCGCTCGTGCCCCACGAGTCCACGGGCATCCACGGGCGCGGCACGGCCGAGGTGAAGACGAACGACGTGACGGGGCGCGTGAAGGAGGGCGAGGCCGGGTTCGTCATCGAGTTCGGACGTCCGGGCGTCGGCGCGCGCTTTCGCGAGATCCAGGAGATGACGAAGGCGCTCGCCGCTCTCGGGGTCGAGTTCGAGAAGCAGAACCCCGTGACCGCGCTGATGACCGACACCGCGAAGGGGCTGGTCCGCGAGGACATCCTGAACGAGAAGATCCTCTCGGCGATCGTCGAGGTGAAGGTGGGACTCGAGCAGGTCCCCGAGATTCTCAAGACCGTGCGCCGGGTCTCGCGCGGCCTCGAGACGGTCGTCGCGGTGGGCGTCTCGACCCGCTGCGACGCCGACGGGAGCGAGCGCCTGAGCGCGATGCTCTCCGCCGCGGGGTACCCCGCCTATCGCGGCAAGACGAACCTCGGCCTCGGCAAGATGACCGTGGAGGCGGGACGATGACCAACACGCTCCACCGGTTCAGCGAGCACTACGCCTTCGAGCCCCCGCCGGACCCCCGGCCGGTCGAGAACGACTTCATCGTCTTCGCGATGGCCACGCGCGACGTGAACGACGACAACCTCGTGAAGAAGTACCGGACCTTCGCCCGGCTCGCCCTCGCGCACAACCCCGTCAACCTCGGCGACGCGACGAAGGGCGGGATTTACCGCCCGGACCAGGCGCTGAACCCGCTGGCCCACTGGCGCCGGGACGACCGGCCCGACCCCGTGCGGGTGGTGGAGGGGATCGACGGCCACACGAGCCTGGCGGCCGTGTTCCGGACCCGAAGCGACATGGAGGGCTTCGTCCGCGATCTCAAGCAGGCGGACCTCGGCGTCTCGATCAACATCTCGGCGCCGGTGGATGCCGCCGCGGCGTGCTGCAAGGCGGCGGGCCTCGCGCGCCACAGCGTGGAGTTCTCGCTCGGCTTCCAGGGGCGCGTGGAGCGGCTGCCGGACCGGCCGGTGCTCGAGATCAGCACCATGTGCGGCCACGGGATGGTGTCGCACACCCTCGTCCGCAAGCTCATCGACTGGGTCAAGGAGGGGCGGCGCACGCCGGCCCAGGCGACGCGCTACCTCGCCCGCTTCTGCACCTGCGGCGTTTTCAATCCCACGCGCGCCGAAGAGCTCTTCGAGAAGACGCGCACGGGAGGCAGCTAGAAAGCGGGACGGGGGCACGCGTGTGGTGGTTCGTGAACGATCCAGACCAGTGTCGCGTCTGCGGAA
>JBBTPF010000091.1:0-2213 GCA_038066295.1 Candidatus Methylomirabilota bacterium
GATCGGCCAGGGCCCCTTCGACGACTTCCTCCAGACCGACGCCGCCATCAACCCCGGCAACTCCGGCGGCCCCCTCGTGAACATGCAGGGGGAGGTCATCGGCATCAACACCGCGATCGTCGCGGGCGGTTCGGGGATCGGGTTCGCGATCCCGTCGAACATGGCGCGCAAGATCTACACCGAGCTCCGCGACAAGGGCCGCGTGACCCGCGGCTGGCTCGGCGTGTCCATCCAGCCGCTCTCGCCCGACCTCGCGCGCGAGTTCGGCGTGAGGGACACCCGGGGCGTGCTCGTCAACGAGGTCGTGCCCGACAGCCCCGCGGCGAAGGCCGGCCTCCAGCGTGGCGACATCATCGTCGAGTTCGACGGCAAGAAGCTCGAGGGCCCGGGCGACCTGCAGCGCGCGGTGGGTCTCTTCGCGCCCGATCAGGTCGTGAAGCTCAAGATCTGGCGCGCCCAGAGCGAGAAGACGGTCGAGGTGAAGGTCGGCCAGGCGCCCGACGAGCGCGAGGCGCGGGAGCGCCAGGGCGGCGGGCGCGCCCGCTCGCTGCTCGGGCTCGAGGTCCGGCCCATCACGCCCGACGTCGCGGCGCGGCTCAACTTGAAGTCGACCGAGGGCGTGCTGGTGGCGCGCGTCGAGGACGGGAGCTCGGTCGCCGAGGCCGGGATCCAGCGCGGCGACATCATCAAGCAGGTCAACCGGCAGAACGTGCGGACCATCGCCGACTTCGAGCGCCTCACGCGCGACGTGAAGGAGGGTGACCGTCTCACGGTGCTCCTGCAGCGCGGCCCGATGTCCCTCTACGTCGCCTTCACCGTCGGCCGCGGATGACCGTAACGCGCCTCTCGCAGGCCACCCACGGTCCGCGCCGGCCTCGCGGCCCCCGCTACAAAATGAGCGACGCGCGCCTCTCGCAGGCCACCCACGGTCCGCGCCGGCCTCGCGGCCCCCGCTACAAATGACCGGCGCCGAGGGCAAGAGCCAGCTCGAGAAGCTGCGCGAGCTCATTCATAATCGCCACAAGCTGGCGCCGGTCGCCCGGCTCGTGGACGCCCACATCGAGGCGGTCGATCCCGGCCGCGTCCGCGTCCGCTATGCCGTGAAGCCCGAGTTCATGCACCCGGGCAAGGCCGTCCAGGGCGGCATCGTGACGGCGTACGCCGATATGGCGATGGCGCTGGCCGCCCACACGCTCCTGGCGGAGGGAGAGTTCCTCGCGACGAGCCAGCTTTCCATCTCGTTCCTCGCTCCGGTCACCGGAGGGCCGGTGTTCGGCGAGGGCATGGTCGTCAAGCGTGGACGCGCGACGTTCTTCCTGGAGGCCATCGTCAAGGACAGCGATGGCCTCGAGCTCGCCCGTGCGACATCTGTCGGCACCCCCAGAAGGATCAGGCCCGGCTAGCTATACTGTCTCTGTGGGGCCCTGAACCATGAGTGTCGAGTTCAAGGACTATTACCGGATTCTCGGCGTCGATCGGAAGGCCGACGAGAAGACGATCAAGTCCGCCTACCGGAAGCTCGCGCGCAAGTACCACCCGGATGTCTCCAAGGCCAAGGACGCGGGCGAGCGATTCAAGGAGACCAGCGAAGCCTACGAGGTCCTTTCCGATCCCGAGAAGCGCCAGCACTACGACACGCTCGGCCCTGACTGGCAGCGCCACACCCAGGCGCCTCCGGGCGGGCCCGGCGGGTTCCGGGCCGAGTACGGCGGGGATCTCGGAGACTTCTCCGATTTCTTCCGCTCGGTCTTCGGCGATCTCGGCGGGCGCCACGCCGGCCGGTCCACCGGCTTCACGGCCGAGGACCTGTTCGGCGCGCGGCGGCCCCGACGCGGCGAGGACGTGCAGGCGAGCGTCGAGATCACGCTCGAAGAGGCGTTCAGCGGCACGCGCCGCACGTTCGCGCTCGATCTCGATGAGCCGTGCCGGGCGTGCCGCGGAAGCGGCAACGTCAAGGGCCAGCCGTGCGCCGCGTGCCACGGCGGCGGCTGGCAGCGGTCGCACCGCCAGGTGGACGTCAAGATCCCGGCGGGCGTCAGGAGCGGACAGCGCGTGCGCGTGCCGGGTGAGGGCGCGGGAGACGCCGGCGCCCGCGGCGATCTCTATCTCGCCGTGACGGTCGCGCCGCACTCCCTCTTCGAGCGGCGGGGCGACGATCTCCATGTCACGGTCCCCGTCACCGCGCCCGAGGCCGCGCTCGGGACGACGTTCGA
>JBBTPF010000092.1:0-3861 GCA_038066295.1 Candidatus Methylomirabilota bacterium
CTCGGCGCGCTGCCGCCCCACCGCGAGGCGGCGGGCCGGAGTCTGGGAGAGACGATTCAGCGCCGGGCGTCGACGCGGGAGTTCGGTCGCGCGCCGCTCAGCGCGGTTGAGCTGGCGACGGCGCTCCGGGCGGCGACGCGCGGGCTCGAGGCCGACGTCCCGGCGACTCTGGTGGACCTCTACCTCATCGTCAACGCGGTCGAGGGCGTTCCCTCGGGGGCCTACTTCTATCGGCCCGAGGACCACGCGCTCGATGTGATCCGCGCGGGCGACTTCCGCCGGGAGTCCGCATCCCTCTGCCTGGAGCAGCCTCTCGGTGGGGACGCTGCGGCCGTCGTGTACTTCATCGCGCCGCTCGACGGCATGCTCGCCGTGTTCGGGGACCGCGGCTACCGGCTCGCGAACCTCCTGGCCGGGATCGCGGGCGGGCGCGCCTACCTGGCGGCCTACGCCCTGGGATTCGGGGCCACGGGGCTCACCTTCTACGACGGACACGTGATCGAGTTCTTCTCCCCTCACGCCGCCGGCAAGGACGCGATCTTCGTGGTGGCCCTCGGGCGCTCGGCCGGGGCGGGCCGTGCTACGATCGTGGGGACTTCGATCCTCCCGAGGAGGCCGTCCGCATGAAGAAGTACCAGCTGATGGCGCCGGGCCCGACGCCCGTCCCCGCCGAAGTGCTCCTGGCCATGGCGCAGCCGATGATCCACCACAGGACCCCGCAGTACGAGGCGCTGTTCACCGAGGTGCGCGCGGGGCTCAAGACGCTCTTTCAGACCGACGCCGAGGTGCTCCCGCTCGCGTGCTCAGGCACGGGCGCCATGGAGGCGGCCGTCGTCAACACGCTCTCCTCGGGCGACACCGTCGCCGTGATCCGGGCGGGGAAGTTCGGCGACCGCTGGGTGGAGATCTGCAAGGCGTACGGCCTCGACGTGATCGAGCTGGCGGCGGACTTCGGGCACAGCGTGGCCGCCGCGCGCGTCGCGGAGACCCTCAGGGCCAACCCGCGCGTGAAGGCGGTGCTCACCCAGCACAGCGAGTCGTCCACGGGCGTGCTCCACGACGTGCGCGGCTACGCCGGGGTCACGCGCGGCCACGACGCCATCCTCATCGTGGACGCCGTGTCCAGCCTCGGGATCGCCGATCTGCCGATGGACGCCTGGGGCGTGGACCTCGTCGTCTCGGGCTCGCAAAAAGGGCTCATGCTCCCGCCGGGTGTCGCCTTCTGCGCCCTCGGCGAGAAGGCGTGGGCGAAGAGCAAGACCTCGACGCTCCCGAAGTACTACTTCAATCTCACCGAGGAGCGAAAGAGCGTCGCGAAGAACGAGGCGCACTTCACGCCGGCCGTCTCCATCATCATCGGCCTCCGCGAGGTGCTGCGCATGCTGGACAAGGAAGGACTCCCGAACGTGTTCAAGCGCCACGACCGACTGGCGCGGGCCACGCGCGCGGGCGTCGAGGCGCTCGGGCTCGAGCTCTTCGCCAGGGCGACGCCGAGCCCGGCGCTCACCGCGGTCGTCTCGCCGAGCGGCGTGGACAGCGAGAAGATCGTCAGGGCGTACGCCCAGGCGCACAACATCACGATCGCCGGCGGCCAGGGGGAGATGAAGGGCAAGGTCTTCCGCCTCGGCCACATGGGCTACGCCGCCGAGTTCGACGTGATCATTGCGCTCGCCGCACTCGAGCAGGTGCTCGCCGCCCTCGGCCAGCCCGTGGACTTCGGCGCGAGCGTCCGCGCGGCGCAGAAGATCTTCACCGAGAAATCGTGAAGCGCGTCCTCGTCACCGACGGGCTGCACGCCGTCGGCGTCGACGCGCTCCGCACGCACGGCCTCGAAGTGGACGTGGCGGGCGCCCTCGCCGAGCCCGAGCTCGTGGCGCGGGTCGGCGCCTACGAGGGGCTGATCGTCCGCAGCGCCACCAAGGTCACGCGCGCCGCCATCGCGGCCGGCGGCAAGCTCGAGGTCATCGGGCGGGCCGGGGCGGGCGTGGACACGATCGACGTGGCCGCCGCCACCGAGCGCGGCATCGTCGTCATGAACACGCCGGGCGGCAACACCACCGCGGTCGCCGAGCACACGCTGGCCCTCCTCCTGGCCCTCGCGCGGCACCTGCCCGCGGCCGACGCGACGCTCAAGGCCGGGCGGTGGGAGAAGAGCCGGCTCCAGGGCATCGAGCTCGTCGGCAAGACGCTCGGCATCCTGGGCCTCGGGCGCATCGGCTCGGAGGTCGCGCGGCGGGCGCTCGGGTTCCGGATGCACGTGATCGCGTACGACCCCTACCTCACGCGCGAGGCCGCGGAGCGCCTCGGCGTCGAGCCGGTCGAGCTCGACGAGCTGCTCGCGCGGTCGGACTTCGTCTCGGTCCACGCGCCGCTCACCGGGGACACGCGCCACCTGCTGGGCGAGGCGGAGCTGGCGCGCGTCAAGCCCGGCGCGCGCATCATCAACTGCGCGCGGGGCGGGATCGTCGACGAGCGGGCGCTGGCCGACGCGATCCATGCCGGCCGGGTGGCGGGCGCCGCGCTCGACGTCTTCGAGCAGGAGCCGCCGCCGGCCGACCACCCGCTCCTCAAGCTCGAGCAGGTGATCGCGACGCCGCACCTCGGCGCCGCGACCGACGAGGCGCAGACCGCGGTCGCGCTGGCGATCGCCGAGCAGGTCGCCGACGCCCTCCTGCGCGGCGTCGTCGTGAACGCGGTGAACCTGCCGTCGGTGGACGCCGAGACCCACCGCGAGCAGGCGCCGTGGACCGGGCTCGCGGAGAAGATGGGCCGCTTCCTCGCCCAGATGGCCGAGGGGCGGATGCAGGAGGCGCGCCTCACGTGCTCGGGCGAGATCGCCGGACGCTCGACCGCGACGCTCGGGCTCGCGTTCGTGCGCGGGCTCCTCGGCGCGATCCTCTCAGAGCACGTCACCGACGTGAACGCGATGCTGATCGCCAAGGCGCGCGGGCTCCGGGTGACCGAGACGTCGACGACGGAGACCTCCGACTACGCGAGCCTCCTCCAGGCGGAGCTTCGCACCGACCGGGGGACCTCGTCGGTCGCCGGCACGGTCTTCTTCAAGCGCGAGGCACGCTTCGTCCGGATCGACGACTTCTCGCTCGAAGCGCTGCCCCAGGGCTGGATGCTGGTCTTCGCCAACCTCGACGTCCCCGGCGTCATCGGCAGGATCGGCACGCTCTGCGGCCGGCACGGGATCAACATCGCCGGCATGCAGCTCGGGCGCGAGCGCCGGGGCGGGCGCGCGGTGTCCATCCTGAACCTCGACGACCCGATGCCGCCCGCCGTGCTGGACGAGATCCGGACGATGCCGGACATCGTCTTCGCCAAGCTCGTCAGGCTCTAGGGCTAGTGAACGATGCAGGGGCTCGTGATCTCGCGCGAGGCGAACTTCCGGCCCGGCGTCGGGTGGGCGCAGCAGGCCCTGGGCCGGATCGCCGGCGCCCGCGGCCTCGCCGCGGAGGCGGAGGAGCCCTTCAACGCGGCGCGCGACACCTTCACCGCCGTCCACTCGCGCTACGAGCTCGGGCGCACGTACCTCGACCTCGCCGCGCTCGCCCGCGCCCAGGGGAACCGCGAGGCGGTCGTCGCCAACCTGCGCGCGGCGCATCGCCTGTTCCGGATTCTCAGGGTGGACAAGTGCGTCGCGCTCACAGCCCGTCTCGCCCGCCAGGTCGGGGTCGTCCTCGCCGAAGACGCGGGATCGCGCTAGCGCCGAATCGCGCTAGAATAGCGAGGTTGTGAGCCGCCTGAGACTGTTCGGCATACGGCACGGGGAGACCGCGTGGTCGCGCGAGCGCCGCTTCGCCGGCGCGCGGGACGTCCCGCTCGCCGTGGAAGGGCTCCGCCAGTGCGAGGCCG
>JBBTPF010000093.1:0-1860 GCA_038066295.1 Candidatus Methylomirabilota bacterium
CATGTCAACAGCCCCGGCCCCGCTCCGCGAGGCCGGCTCCAGCCGCGGGTGGCCTGCCGTAGGGGCGCGGGGCGTCATTTCCCAAGAGCCTCCTCGAGCGCCAGGAGGCCCGAGCGCTCGAACACCACCTGCCGCGCCCGCAGGAGCTGGTAGACGGACACGTGCGACGGCGTCTCGACGGTCAGCCACGGCACGTTCCGCGCCGATCGGGCGACGCGCTCGCCGAGCTCGCCCACCACGAGGAGCGTCGGCGCCGCCTTCACGCCGAGCGCGCCGAGCTGCGTCAGGAGCGACTTGGTCTTGCCGTCGGGGACGGCGACGGCCTCGACGACGGACAGCTGCCCCTGCGCGAGCCTCGCCGCGACCGCGGCCCGCAGCGCCTCGCGGCGCATCTCGCGCGGCATGGCCTGCTCGTAGCTCCTGGGCGTCGGGCCGAAGGGCTTGCCGCCGCCCTTCCACTGAGTCGCCCGGATCGAGCCCTGGCGCGCCCGCCCCGTCCCCTTCTGCTTCCACGGCTTCCTGCCGCCGCCGGAAACCTCGCTCCGCCCGAGGGTGTCGTGGGTCCCCGCGCGCCGGTCGGCGAGCTCGCGCGTGACCGCCTGATGCAGCAGCGGGCCGCGGATCTCGACGCCGAAGACGTCGGGCTTCAGCTCCATCGTTCCCGCCTGCTTCCCCTTCGCGTCCAGCACCGGTACGGTCGGCATGGCTATGTCTTTTCCGCGGCTGTCTGCTGCTGCGCCTTGGTCAGCTTCACGCTCTTCCGGATCATCACCAGCGAGCCGTTCGCGCCCGGCACCGCCCCACGCACGAGCACGAGGTTCTGCTCGGGCAGCACGCGGACGACGCTCAGGTTCAGCGTCGTGCGGCGCGCGCCGCCCATCCGCCCCGGCATGTGATGGCCGGGCCACACGCGCGAGGGATCCGACGACGCGCCGATCGAGCCGGGAGCCCGGTGGAACATCGAGCCGTGGGTCGCGTCGCCGCCGTACCAGCCGTAGCGCTTGACGCCGCCCTGGAAGCCCTTGCCCTTCGTCACGCCCACGACGTCCACCAGCTCGCCCGGCGAGAACATCTCCACCGTGAGCGACTGGCCGACCTCGTAGCCCTGGAGCTTTTCGGTCTTCTCGAGGCGCACCTCGCGCACCACCCGCATCGGCGCCACGTTCGCCTTCTTGAACTGTCCCGCCTGCGGCTTCGTCACGTTCTTCTTCTTGGTCCCGAAGCCGACCTGGAGGGCGTCGTAGCCGTGGGTGTCCTTGCGGCGGATCTCCAGGATCGTGCAGGGCCCGGCCTCGAGGACGGTCACGGGCACGTGACTGCCGTCCTCGCCGAAGACCTGGGTCATGCCGACCTTGCGGCCGATGAGTCCTTCCTTGCGCGCCATATTGCTTCGGAGGGGGCCTAGACGGCCCCCTCCGAGACCTCCCCCATCGATTGCGGCGGCAAAGCCGCCGCTCGAAACTCGGTGACCACCGCACGCATCAGAGCTTGATCTCCACGTCGACCCCGGCGGGCAGGTCCAGCTTCATGAGACTGTCCACGGTTTGGGGCGTGGGGTCCACGATGTCCAGGAGCCGCTTGTGGGTGCGCATCTCGAACTGCTCGCGCGACGTCTTGTCCACGTGCGGGCTCCGCAGCACGGTCCAGCGGTTGATGACCGTCGGCAACAGCACAGGGCCCGCGACGCGCGCGCCCGTCCGCCGCACGGTCTCGACGATCTCCTTGACCGATCGATCGAGGAGCTGGTGGTCGTACGCCTTCAGGCGGATCCGGATCTTCTGATCGGCGGCCAAGGTGACCATACGCTACTCCGCGATCTCCGCGACGACGCCGGCGCCCACCGTCCGCCCGCCCTCCCGG
>JBBTPF010000094.1:0-3074 GCA_038066295.1 Candidatus Methylomirabilota bacterium
CGTAGCCGCCGCCGCCCGGCGTGCTGACGAGCACCTCGTCTCCCTTGCGCAGGATGTGCTGGCGCCGGTTGTCGACGCGGCGGCCGTTGATCCGGACGTCGCCGAGGCCGCCGGCGCCGCCGCCGGCGAGGCCGGGCGCCGGGAACTTCGTGCGCTCGGCCATGAAGCTCGCGACGATCGGGGTGTCGGACTCGCACTCGATCAGGATGTCCTGGCCGAGGCCGCCACGGAACCGGCCGCGGCCGCCGGAGCTCGGCCGCAGGCGCTTCGCGCGGAAGAAGAGCGGGCTGTTGCGCTCGGCGACCTCGACGGGGGTGGAGGAGATGTTGCTCGGCCACGAGGTCGCGCTCTCGCCGTCCTTCGCGGGCGTGGCGCCCATGCCGCCGTTGAAGAAGAAGATGTTGGTGTAGGGCTTGCCGTCGGCGCGGAGCCCGGTTTGCTGCACCGCCCAGAGGGGCGAGCCCGCGCCCGCCATCACGCGGTCCGGGATGACCCGGTGCAGCGCGCCGAAGAGCAGCGGCGGGACGTAGTGGCCCGTCACGGCACGGCTCACGACGGCGGCCGGGAACCTCGGATTCAGGATCGAGCCCTCGGGCGCCACGACCTTGACGGGCCGGTACATGCCCTCGTTGTTGGCGAGGCCGGGCAGGAGCGCGCACTTGAGCGCGTACGCGGTCATCGCGTAGGTGTACGCGTACACGCAGTTGATCGCGCGCGGCTGCTGCGGGGAGGTGCCCGCGTAGTCGGCCACCACCTCGTCGCCCGCGATCGTGAGCGCCACGCGGAAGCCGAGCGGCGCGTCCACGCCGTCGGTCCTCATCGCGTACCGGTAGGTGCCGTCCGGCACGGCGCGGATGGCCGCGCGCATCGCGCGCTCGGCGCGCGTGAATAGCTCGTCGCCCAGCTCGCCGAGCGTGTCGAGGCGCCCGTCGTCCATCAGCGCCAGCAGGCGCCGCGCCATCAGCTCGTTGGCGCCCACCTGCGCCCAGATGTCGCCGACGGTCTGGTCGGGCGTGCGCACGTTGGCGCGGATCAGCGCGATCAGGGTCTCGTCCGTCCGGCCCTCCGACCGGAGCTTCATGAGCGGGAGGTGCAGGCCCTCCTCGAAGATCTCCCGCGCCTCGATGGCGCGGACGCGGCCGCCGATGTCGGGCATGTGCGACGTCGTCGCGGAGAAGGCGACGAGCCGTCCGCCGCGGAAGATCGGCTCGAGCACGCTGACGTCCGACATGTGCCCCGTCCCCATCCACGCGTCGTTGGTGATGAGGACGTCGCCCGGCTGCATCCCCTCCGGCCCCATCACGCGCAGGAAGTGGCGGACGGTCGCCGGGAGCGTGCCGATGAAGGACGGGATGCTCCCGGAGTTCTGGGCGAGCGCGTAGCCGCGCGCGTCGGTCAGCATGCACGCGAAGTCGTTCGCCTCGTTCGAGAGCGTCGAGAACGACGTGCGCACGATGGCCTTCGCCGCCTCGTCCACGATCGAGATGAGACGGGTCCAGAGGATCTCGAGCGTGACCGCGTCGAAGCGCGTCGCGGTCACGGCAGCGTCACCACGAGGTTGCCGCTCGGCGCCACGCGCGCGGTGGCGCCCGGGCCGACGACCAGCGTCGAGCCTTCTTCCTCGACGACGGCCGGGCCGGTGAGCTCGTCGCCGGCGACGAGGCGGTAGCGGTCGTACACCGTCGTCTCGACGACACCGCCGGCCTCGGGGAAGTACGCGGGGCGGCGGCCCTTGATCGGCTCGCCGCCGGCGCGTTCCCGCGGGCCCTCGAGCGCGATTCCGCCCCCGGCGACGGGCGCCCGCACGGCGACGCGGATGTTGATGAACTCGACGGGCACGTCCGGCGGCGTCAGCGAGAACTTCTCGCGGTACGCCGTCTCGAACGCGGCCTGGAGCGCTCGTCGTGTCGCGTCCCCGTCGTCGTAGGGGCCGTCGGGGAGCGGGACGCAGAGGTCGAAGCCCTGGCCGAGAAATCTCCCGTCGGCGAGGCGGCGGACCGTGGCGGTCTCGAGCGCGAGCCCGGTGTCCGCCATCACGGCGCGCGCGTCGTCCTCGAGACGCCCGAACGCCGCCTCGAGCGCCGCGCAGCTTCCCCGGTCGAGGCGGAGACCGACGGTCGCGACGCGGTCCACACGCGCCGGCGCCAGGAGCAGGCCGAGCGCCGAGGCGACGCCGGCCGACGGCGGGCAGGTGACGCGCCTGAGGCCGAGCTTCTTCGCCACGCCCCAGGCGTGGACCGGGCCGGCGCCGCCGGTCGCGAGCAGCGCGTAGCCGCGCGGGTCGCGCCCGCGCTCGGCGATGTGGACGCGCGCGGCGCTCGCCATGTTCTCGTTGACGATGTCGTGGATTCCCCAGGCGACCTCGATGGGCGAGAGGCCGACGCGCCGGGCCAGCCGGCCGATCGCCGCGCGGGCGGCGTCCACGTCCACCGTCACCTCGCCGCCGGCGAAGTACGCCGGATTGAGATAGCCGAGGAGGAAGTCGGCGTCGGTGACCGTCGCCTCCGTGCCGCCGAGGGAGTAGGCCGCCGGGCCCGGCTGGGAGCCCGCGCTGCGCGGGCCGACTTTCAGCAGCCCGATCTCGCTGACCTCGGCGATCGAGCCGCCGCCGGCGCCGATCTCGATCAGCTCGATGGTCGAGATGCGGATCGGCAGGCCGCTGCCCTCGATGAACCGCTTCTGGCGCGCCGCCTCGAAGCTGTACGCGGTCAGGGGCTCGCCGCCGTCCACGAGCGAGAGCTTCGCGGTCGTGCCCCCCATGTCGAACGCGAGGAGGGTGCCGCCGCTGTCAGGGCGCCCGAAGAAGGCCGCGGCCAGCGCGCCCGCCGCCGGCCCGGACTCGAGCATCCCGACCGGCGTCCGCTGCGCTTCCGCGACGTGGGTGAGCCCGCCGCTCGAGAGCATCAGGAGGAGGGGCGCCGGGATCCCGAGGCCCCCAAGCTTTCGCGCCATCAGGTCGAGGTAGCGGTGGGCGAGCGGCTTGATGTAGGCGTTGACGACGGTGGTGGACGCCCGCTCGTACTCGCGGATCTCCGGCGCGACCTCGTGCGAGGCCGTCACCGCGACGCGCGGGA
>JBBTPF010000095.1:0-11165 GCA_038066295.1 Candidatus Methylomirabilota bacterium
GGCCGCGCTCGACACGCTGGGCGTGATGCTGGCCGGCGCGGCCGAGCCCGCGGCGGCCGCCGTCCGGAGCCTCGCCCGCGCCGAGGGCGGGGCGGCGCTCTGCACGGTCGTCGGCACGCAGCTCGTCACCGCGCCCGGCTGGGCCGCGCTCGCCAACGGCACGGCCGGCCACGCGCACGATTTCGACGACACGAACTTCGCGCTGATGGGCCACCCGAGCGCGCCGCTCCTGGCGACGTGCCTGGCCGCGGGCGAGGCGGAGATGGCCGACGGCCGGGCGCTCGTCACCGCGTATCTCGTCGGCTTCGAGGTCTCGGCGACGCTCGGCCGCGCGCTGAACCCCGCGCACTACACGCGGGGCTGGCACGCGACCTCGTCCATCGGCACACTCGGCTGCGCCGCCGCGGCGGCGCGCCTCCTGCGTCTCGACGCGACGCAGACGCGCCACGCGCTCGCGATCGCCGCCTCCCACGCGTCCGGGCTCAAGGAGAACTTCGGCTCGATGACGAAGCCCTACCACGCCGGCCACGCGGCGCGCGGCGGCGTGCTGGCGGCGCAGCTCGCCCGCGAAGGGCTGACGGCGTCGGAGACCGCGCTCGAGGGCCGGCAGGGCTACGGCGCGGCGTTCGGCGGCTCGGGGTCGCTCGACCGGGCGCTCGACGAGCTGGGCCGCACGTGGCAGCTCCTGGCCTCGGGGATCGCGGTGAAGCCCTACCCGTCGTGCGCGCTGACTCACCCGGCGATCGACACGCTCCTCGAGCTCCGCGCCACCCACGGGCTCGCCCCCGCCGACGTGGCGGCGGTCGAGGTCGGCGTGAACCGCGTCGTCCCCGACGTCCTCGCCCACGCGCGCCCGACGACGCCGCTCGAGCGCAAGTTCTCGATGCAGTACTGCGCCGCGGCGGCGCTCGCGGAGGGCCGCGTGGACCTCGCGTCCTTCGAGGACGGCGAGATCCGCAATCCGGACGTGCGCCGCCTGATGGCGCGCGTCACGATGGTTGTGGACCCGGCCCTGCCGGACGGCCTCGAGCAGCACGCGTGGAGCCGCGTGACGCTCCGCCTGGCCGACGGCCGCACGCTCGAGGCCGCCGCCCGCGGCGCCCGGGGCCACCCCGACACGCCGCTCTCGCCGGCGGCGCTCCGCGCCAAGTTCCTCGCGTGCGCGACCCGCGCGATCGCGCGCGACGAGGCGGAGGGCGTCGCCGCCCAGCTCGAGCACCTCGAGGACATTCCCGACCTCCGCGCGCTCACCTCGCGGCTCGTCGGCGATCTGGACTGACCCCCCAACGAAGGAGAGAGCGGCATGGGCGTGCTCGACGGAATCAAGATCCTGGAGCTGGCGCGGGTGCCACCGGCGGAGCTGCCGGGGATGATGCTCGCCGACATGGGCGCGGAGGTGCTGAAGATCGAGACGCCCGACGCGGAGCGACCGCAGGGCGAGGAATGGGTGCGGCGCACGATCTTCGCCTTCACCAACCGCAACAAGCGCTCGATGACGCTGAACCTCAAATCGGCCGAGGGGCAGGCGATCTTCCGGACGCTCGCCGCGACGGCGGACGTCCTCGTCGAGGGCTTTCGCCCGGGCGTCATGAAGCGGCTCGGCGCCGACTACGAGACGCTCGCGAAGGCCAACCCGCGCCTCGTCTACTGCTCGCTCTCGGGCTTCGGTCAGGACGGTCCCTACAAGGACCGGCCCGCGCACGACATGAACTACCTGTCGCTGGCGGGCGTGCTCGGCCTCATCGGCGAGCCCGACCGGAAGCCCGTGATCCCGCTCAACCTCGTCGCCGACTACGCGGGCGCGAGCCTGCACGGCGCCCTCGGCATCGCGCTGGCGCTCTTCGCCCGCGAGCGCACCGGGCGCGGCCAGCACGTGGACGTCGCCTACCTCGACACGAGCGTCTCGCTCCTCGCCGCGACGCCCAACATGCGCTTCTTCTTCTCGGACGGCCTGGCGCCGCGGCGGGGGGAAGGGTTTCTCGGCGGCTCCTACCCCTACTACGCGATCTACGAGACCCGCGACGGCAAGCTGCTCACGATCGGCTGCACCGAGCCCTGGCTCTGGGAGAACTTCTGCAAGGCGATCGGACGCCCGGACTTCACGCGGTTCGCGCGCCGGCACGACCAGTTCGTGCGCGCGGCCAACGCCGAGGAGGAGGCCGCGCGGCGCGAGATCGAGGCGATCATCCGGACCCGCGACCGGGACGACTGGTACGAGTTCCTCGTCAAGGCCGACGTCTGCGTCGGCAAGGTCTACGACGTCGAGGAGATGGTGCGGGACCCGCAGATCAATCACCGGCAGATGATCGTGGACGCCCAGCACCCCACGCACGGACGCGTGCGGCAGGTCGGGATCGCGATCAAGCTCTCGGACACGCCGGGCACGATCCGGCACGCGGCGCCGATGCCCTCCGAGCACACCGAGGAGGTGCTGCAGGGCCTCGGCATGCCCGCCGCGGAGATCGCCAGGCTGCGCGAGAAGGGCGTCATCGAGTAGCCTCCGCGTGACGGCCGCCTGGCGGAGCCTCGCGGTCCTGTCGCTCGCCGAGCTGCTCGCCCTCGGCCTCTGGTTCAGCGCCTCAGCTGTCCTGCCCGCGCTGTCGCGCGAGTGGGGGCTCGGCGACGGCGGGCGGGCCGGCCTCACCATCGCCGTCCAGGCGGGTTTCATCGCGGGCACGCTCGCGAGCGCGCTCGGCAACCTGCCCGACGTCTGGCCGCCGCGCGCCCTCATGACGGGCTCGATCGCGCTCGGCGTCGTGGCGAACACCACGCTGGCGCTCGCCGTCGAGAGCCTCGCCCCCGCGCTCGCGCTGAGATTCGTGACCGGCGTGAGCATGGCCGGCGCCTACCCGCCCGCGATGAAGATCATGGCAACGTGGTTCCGCGAGGGCCGCGGACTGGCGCTCGGCATCCTCATCGGCGCGCTCACGGTGGGCTCGGCGACGCCCCACCTGATCCGGGGCGTCACCGACCTCCCCTGGCGCGGCACGCTCCTGGTCGCTTCGGCGCTCGCGGCGGCCGGCGCCGTCGTCGTCCAGCGCTGGGTCCGCGAGGGCCCGCACCGCTTTCCGTCGGCGCGCTTCGACCTCCGCATGGCGTGGGCCGTGTTCCACGAGCGGGGCCCGCGGCTCGCGTGCTTCGGTTATCTCGGTCACATGTGGGAGCTGTACGCGATGTGGGCGTGGATCGGCCTCTTCCTGGCCGAGAGCCTCCGGGCGAACGGCGGCACGAGCTACGCCGGGCTCAACGCGAGCGGTGCGACCTTCGTCGTCATCGCGGCGGGCGCCGTGGGGTGCTGGGCGGGCGGCGCCGTCTCCGACCGGTGGGGACGGACGACGCTGACGATGGCCGCGATGGCGCTCTCGGGCGCCTGCGCCGCCGTGGCGGGTCTCACCTTCGGCGGGCCGCCGCTCTTCACGCTCGCTGTCGCGATCGTCTGGGGGATCACGATCGTCGCCGACTCCGCCCAGTTCTCGACGGCGATCACCGAGCTCTCGCCGCCGGCCTACGTCGGGACGGCGCTCACGACCCAGACGTGCGTGGGCTTCACGCTCACCATGGCGTCCATCTGGCTGATCCCGCCGCTCGTCGGCCGGGCCGGCTGGGGCTGGGCGTTCGCCGCCCTCGCGGTCGGTCCGGCCCTCGGCGTGGTCGCCATGGGACGGTTGCGCGCGCTCCCCGAATCGGTGAAGCTCGCGGGGGGCCGCCGCTGATGGAACGCTACGACCTCGTCGTCATCGGGTCCGGGCCGGCGGGCGAGAAGGGCGCCGCCCAGGCGGCCTACTTCGGCAAGCGCGTGGCGCTCGTCGAGAAGGCGCGGCACGTGGGCGGCGCCGGCGTCAACACCGGCACGGTGCCGTCCAAGACGCTCCGCGAGACGGCGCTCTACTTCTCGGGACTGCGGCAGCGCGGGCTCTACGGCGTGGACTACGCGGTGAAGCCCGACCTCACCGTGCCCGACTTCATGTACCGCGAGCACGAGGTCGTCAAGTCGCTCCGCGAGGTCGTGCGCCAGAACATCGAGCGCCACCGGATCGACCTCATCCAGGGCCGGGCGAGCGTCGAGGACGCCCACACGATCGCCGTGGCGCCGGCGGACGCCGACTTCGTGCGCCGGATCCAGGGCGACGTCATCCTCATCGCGACGGGCTCGGTTCCCGCCCGCCCGAGGGACATCCCCTTCGAGGATCCGCGCGTCTACGACAGCGACGAGATCCTCCGCATGCGGGGCCTGCCGCGGACGCTGGCCGTGGTGGGCGCGGGCGTCATCGGCTGCGAGTACACGACCGTCTTCGCGGCGCTCGGCATCCGGGTCACGCTCCTCGACGGCCGCGACCGGCTCCTCCCCTTCCTCGACGCCGAGACCGCGGACCGCCTGCGGCTCCAGATGGAGTCCCTCGGCGTGGACGTGCGCCTGGCCGACGGCGTCACGCGCGTGACGCCGCAGCCGGACGCGGTGCACCTCGCCACGAAGCGCGGCGATCTCCTGACCGTGGACTCCGTGCTCTTCGCCACCGGCCGCCACGGCGCGACGAAGGGGCTCGGCCTCGAGAAGGTCGGCATTCCCGTGAGCGACCGCGGGCTCGTCGCCGTGAACGAGCACTATCAGACGGCGATCCCCAACATCTACGCCGTCGGCGACGTGATCGGCTTCCCCGCGCTCGCGGCGACGTCCATGGAGCAGGCGCGCGTCGCGATGTGCCACGCGTTCGACCTCGGGTACAAGACGCGCGTCGCGCCGATCTTTCCGCTGGCCGTGTACACGATCCCGGAGATCGCGATGGTCGGCGAGACGGAGGAGAGCTGTCGCGAGAAGGCGATCGACTACTGCGTCGGGCGCGCGCTCTACCGGACGAACGCGCGGGGCCAGATCGTCGGTGACCTCGCGGGCCAGGTCAAGCTGGTCTTCCGCCACCCGGACAAGACGCTCCTCGGCGTCCACGTCATCGGCGAGGCGGCCTCCGAGCTCGTCCACGTGGGCCTGATGGTGCTGCTCTTCGGCGGGACGATCGACGCCTTCATCAACGCCGTCTTCAACTACCCGACGCTCGGCGACGCCTACAAGTACGCCGCGTACGACGGCCTCGGGAACCTCGCGCGCCGCGCCCCGACCGGCTAACCGCCCGGCGATTTCGTCAGCGACCTTCTGAGTCGGGAGACTAGATGGCGACCGGCTGGAGCGCGGTCCGGAGCCGCCGAAGTAGCGGGGTCCCCTGGTCCGCGAGCCACGTCTTCGTGGACTCGTAGCCCAACCGGAGCGCCGCGCGGCTCGCCGCGAACCCCATCGACGGCCCGAACATCGGGGCCCCCGCCTGTGAGGGCTGGATCAGGAAGAACTCGGTGCGCGGGTACTTCACGCGGAGCGACGTGAGGCCGAGCTGCAGGAGGTTCTGGCTGTAGATGCGGCTCGCCTGCTCCATGATCGAGTAGAGCCCGCGATTGCGGAGCGGCACGATGCCGCCCTCGTAGTCCGGCACGAGCGGGCTGACCACCACCACGACGCGGGCGCCCGCCTCGGCCGCGAGGTCGGCGTGGCCGCTCCAGCCGACGCCGCCGTCGACGTAGTCGCGGCCGTCGATCGCGTAGGGCTCGAAGAAGCCGGGGATCGCCGAGGACGCCGCGACCGCGTGGCTGATCGGCACCTGCCTCAGCTCCCCGTGGCCGAACACGACCCGCTGGGCGCGATCGATATCCACCGCCGGGATGAACAGCGTGGGCTCGAGCGCGCCGAAGGAGTTCGTGAGGCCGCGCCGCTCGAACGCCTCGCGCATGAAGCGCTCGAGTGCCCTCAGGTCGAAAAAGCCCGCGGGGAGATCCCGCTCGGCGTGGGCCAGCATATCGGGAACCGAGCCGCGGAGCCCCTTCACCGCGTTCTTGCCGACGGCCCAGAGCAGCCGGCCGAAGCGGCCGGCGGCGTGACGGAAGGCGTCGGAGGCGTACACGGCGTTGCGCCGGAAATTCAGCGGATCGTCGATGTCCTGGTCGATGACGCGGAAGATCTCCGAGGCGGGGACGCCGTTCGCGAGCAGCGACGCCACGACGGCGCCGGCGCTGCACCCCACGTAGACGTCGAAGCGGCCGGCGCCGTTGAGCCCCTCCTCCAGCGCCGAGACCGCGCCGACCTCGTACATGCCGCCCAGGACGCCGCCGCCGGCCAGCGCCAGGGCGTGGCGGGAGCGCCGCCGGGACCGCCAGAACCCCATCGCGCGCTGCATCAGGCTCATAGGACTTTTATTCTAGCAAGCCCCCTGCCACGCGCAGCCGTTCCGGAAACCACTGAATATTGCTGGCGCCCGCCCGCACCCGCGCCTCGCGGCCCGAGCCGGGGTGGAAAGTTTTGCGGCACTGCCGGTGACGTTCCTGCGCGCCGGTCGGTTAGGATGGAGCCATGCCCGACTACGCGACGGCCGTCCGGCAGGCGAGCGCCGGGCCGCTCGCCGCGGCGCGCCGCTGGCTCGGCACCTTCCGCCTGGCCTACCTGCCCGTGCTGGTCACCTACTTCGCCTACGGCGCCAGCGCCATCACGGGCGTCGCGCTCGTCTTCTTCCAGAAGGACGCCCTCGGGCTCACCCCCGCCGAGGTCGCGGGCATCGGCTTCTGGCTCGGGCTCCCGTGGTCGATGAAGATGGTCGCGGGCGTCGCGTCCGACTGCTATCCGATCTTCGGCAGCCGCCGCGCGGCGTACCTCCTGGTCGGCGCGCTCTGCTCGCTCAGCGGCTATGCGGCGCTCGCGACGGTGGCCCACACCAAGGGGACGTATCTGGCGGCGATGGTGCTCGTCACGGTCGGCTTCATGGTCCAGGACGTCGTCGCCGACGCGCTCTCCGTCCAGGTCGCGGAGACCCAGGAGGAGATCGGCCAGATCCAGACGCTGGGGCGCATGGCGCTCCTCGCGGGCGGGATCAGCGTCGGCTACCTCTCGGGATGGCTCGCCGCCCACATCGGCGTGCGCGCGACCTTCGCCGCGGCGATGGTCCTGCCCCTGCTCGTCGCGGCGAGCGTGCCGCTCATCCGCACCTCGCCGCGCGCGGCGGCGGCGCCGGCGCCCGCCGCCGCCGCCGGCCCGCTCGGCGGCGGCAAGGCGCGGCTGGTCCTGGGCGTCGGGCTCGCGTACGCGGCGTTCAGCGTGGCGGTCGAGGTCCTCGACGCGCCGCTCGCCCAGGAGGTCGTCCTCATCGTCTCGGCGGCGCTGATCGGACTCCTCCTCCAGCGCGTCGGCATCTCGCGCGCCGTCGCGGTCGCGGCGATCGTCATCTTCATGTTCCGCGCCACGCCGGGCGTGGGCCAGGGCTACAGCTACTGGGCGATCGACAAGCTCGGCTTCGACCAGAAGTTCCTCGGGCTCCTGGCCCAGGTGAGCTCGGTGCTGAGCCTCGCGGGGCTGCTCGTGTTCCGCAAGACGATCGTCAGGCGCCCGGTGAGCTTCACGCTCTTCTGGGTGGTGCTCGCAGGCACGATCCTCTACCTGCCGAGCATCGGGCTCTTCTACGGGCTCCACGAGTGGCTCGGCATCAGCGCGCGGACCTTCGCCTTCATCGACACGACGATCACGGCACCGCTCGCCCAGCTCACGATGGTCCCGATGCTCGTGCTGATCGCGAAGACCGCGCCGCGCGGCGGCGAGGCGACGATGTTCGCCATCATGGCCTCGCTCATGAACCTGGCGCTCTCGGCGAGCGAGCTCTTCACCCGCTACCTCAACACCGGCTTCGCCGTCACCCAGCAGGACTACTCGGGTCTCGGACGGCTCATGATCACGGTCGGGGCGATCGGCCTCCTGCCGCTCGTCCTCCTGCCGCTGCTCCGGAAGCAGGAAGCCGCCGGCCGCGTCTGACCCCCCGCAGCGCACCTCCGCGTCGTCCGGGCGAGCGCCTTCGGCCGTGGGCGCCGCACAGGCCCGCCCCGCCCGCCCCACGGTTCGCCTCCTCCGAAAGCCCGAGGCGCACCGTCGTTCTCCTTGCTTCCGCCGGGGAGCGAATGGTAGGGATTGTAAGCCCATGATGCTCGTCGGCGAGCACCTCCGCCACAACGCCCGGCGCTTCCCCGGCAAGACCGCCCTCATCGATGGGCGGACCCGGATCGGCTACGCGGACCTCAACGCGCTCGCGAACCGGATCGCCCACGGCCTCGCCGCCGACGGCGTGGCCCGCGGCGATCGCGTGGCGATCCTCGCGGACGCGCGCATCGAGTGGGTCGCGGCCTACCTCGGCATCGTGAAGCTGGGCGCGGTCGCCGTCCCGTGCAACTACCGCCAGACGCCGGCGGAGGTCGGGCACACGGTCGCCGACTCCGGGAGCCGGATCCTCTTCGCGACCCTCGAGCTGCGCGACGCGCTCGGCGGGACGCTCGAGGTGGGGCGCACGGTTCTCCTCGACGACGCGGGCCCCGACGGCCTCGAGGCCCTCGTCCGTGCGCGCCCGGTGACGGAACCAGCCGCGGGCGTCCGGCCCGAGGATCCCAACGTCATCCTCTACACCGGCGGCACGACCGGGAAGTCCAAGGGCGTCGTCCTGAGCCACGCGAACCTCTTCTGGAACTCGCTGAACGAGATCCTCGACACCCACATGCGCGAGGACGACAACACGATCCTGGCGACGCCGCTCCACCACTCGGCGGCCCTGAACTGCTGGCTCCTCCCGCACCTCTACCTGGGCGCCACGGCCACGCTGCTCCCGAAGTACTCCGCGGAGGCGATGCTGCGGACGATCGAGCGCGAGCGCGTCACCAACGGCTTCACCCCGCCCTCGATGGCGCGCGAGCTCTTCACCCATCCGCTGGCGCCGGCGCTCGATCTCTCGAGCTTCAGGCGCTGGTACATCGGCGGCGGGATCCTGCCGCGCCAGGACCGCGAGGCGATCCACCGGCTCCTGCCCGGCGCGCGGATCTACTACCAGTACGGGCTCACCGAGGCCGGGCCCATCGTGACGGTGCTCCGCGAGGAGGACTACGAGCGGGCGCCGGACTCGATCGGGCGCGCGTTCCGCAACTGCGAGGTGACGATCCTGCGCGAGGACCTCTCCGACGCGGCGCCGGGCGACGTGGGCGAGATCGCCGTGCGCGGCCCCGCGGTGATGACCGAGTACTGGAAGCGCCCCGACGCGACGGCGGCCGTCTTCCACCAGGGCTGGCTCCGCACGGGCGACATGGGGCGCATGGACGACGCGGGCTTCGTCCACTTCCACGACCGCCTGAAAGACATGATCAAGACGGGCGGCCTCAACGTCTACTCCCAGGCCGTGGAGCACGCGCTGCTGAAGCACCCGGCCGTCCGCGAGGCGGGCGTGATCGGCCTGCCCAGCCGGGAGTGGGGCGAGGAGGTCATCGCGGTCGTCGTCCTCCGCGACGGGCACACCGCGACCGAGGCGCACCTGCGCGCCTTCTGCCGGCAGACGCTCGCCGGCTACGAGGTGCCCAAGCGCGTCGTCTTCCTCCGCTACGAGGAGATGCCGATCAACTACAGCGGCAAGATCCTCAAGCGCGAGCTGCGCGCCAGGCTCCTCCGATGACGTACGCCGCGCTCTGGAGCCCCATCGCGATCGGGGCCCTGGTCCTCCGCCACCGCCTGGTGATGGCCGCCATGGGCTCGGGGTTCCCGGCCGCCGACGGCGCCGTCACCGACCGGCTCGTCCGGTATCTCGCCCGCCGCGCGGAGGGCGGCGTCGCGCTCGTCACGACCGAGGCGACGGCGGTGGACGCCTCCGGCGCGCCGTTCCCCGGCGTGCTCCGGGCCGACGACGACACGCAGCTCCCGGGCCTCCGCCGGCTGGCGGACGCCGTCCACGCCGCGGGCGCGCCGATCTCCATGCAGCTCTACCACGCGGGCCGTCAGATGAGCCGGCGCATGTCCGGCCGGCAGCCGCTGGCGCCGTCCGCGATCCCCTGCCCGCTCGTCCGCGAAATGCCGCGCCCGCTCGACGGCGAGGAGATCCTCCCGCTGATCGAGCGGTTCGCGGAAGCCGCCGCGCGCGCCCAGGCGGCGGGCTTCGACGCCGTCGAGGTACACGGGGCGCACGGCTACCTCGTGCACCAGTTCCTGACGCCGCTCGCGAACCAGCGGACGGACGCTTGGAGCGGGGATCTCCGCGGCCGCGCGCGCTTCGCGCTCGAGGTCGTCCGCCGGATCCGCGCGCGGGTCGGCCGCGGGTTCCCGATCCTCTTCAAGCTCTCAGCGGAGGACCGCCTGCCGGGCGGCCTCGGGATCGACGACACGCTGACCGTCGGCCGCTGGCTCGAGGAGGCGGGCGTGGACGCCGTGATCGTCTCGGCCGGCACGTACGGCTCTTTCGAGTGGATCGTCCAACCCCTCGCGATGCCCCAGGCGTGCCTCCGCGCGTATGCGGCGAGGTTCAGCGCCGCGGTGACGATCCCCGTCGTCGCCGTCGGCCGCGTCAACGACCCGGCGGTGGCCGCGAACATCGTCGGGAGCGGCGACGCCGCCCTCGTCGCGATGGGGCGGGCGCTCCTGTCCGATCCCGATCTCCCGGCGAAGGCCCGCGCGGGGCGCGGCCACGACGTCCGGCCGTGCATCACGTGCAACGACTGCCTGACGCAGCTCATGAAGGGGCAGCCGATCCGCTGCGCCGTCAACCCCGAGATGGGGCGCGAGGCGGCGTTCCCGCCGCCGCCCGCCGCCGCGAAGAAGCGCGTCCTCGTCGTGGGCGGTGGCGCGGCGGGCATCCACGCCGCCCTCGCCGCGCGCGCGCGCGGCCACGACGTGACGCTCTTCGAGGCGGGCGCGGCGCTCGGCGGTCGCCTCCGGCGCGCCGACCGGCCCCGGTGGAAGAAGGAAGCCGGGGCGCTCGTGCCCTACCTGGTGCGGCGCCTGCGCGAGGCCGGCGTGGCGACGCGGCTCGACGCGCGGGTCACGGTGGAGCACGTGCGGAGCCTGGCGCCCGACGAGGTGATCGTCGCCACCGGGGCGCGCCCGGCGCTGCCCGACGTCCCGGGGATCCGCGGGCCGAACGTCGTCACGGCCGAGCAGTGCCTCGCGGGCGATCTCGGGACCGGCGTGAGCGCCGTGGTCCTCGGCGGGACGAACGCCGCCTGCGAGGCCGCATGCCACCTCCGCGAGCACGGCCGCGACGTCACGCTCCTGGCGCCCGGACGCGACGTCGCGCGCGACGTCGAGCCCCAGACGCGCAAGGGCGTCGTCGCGCAGCTCGGCC
>JBBTPF010000096.1:0-2903 GCA_038066295.1 Candidatus Methylomirabilota bacterium
TCCGGGTGCCGCGGCCGGCGGCGCTCTCGATCGCGAGGTCCCCGTGCAGGCGCCGAGCCCGCTCGCGCATGTTGCGGAGGCCCTGCCCGGCGCCGCGGAGGTGCAGCGCGTCGAAGCCGACGCCGTCGTCCTGCACCGTCACGCGCACCGTGCCGTCCAGGTACCGCGCGTCCAGCGTCACCCGCGAGGCGTGCGCGTGCTTGACGGCGTTGGTCAGCGCCTCGCGGCAGATGTGGTAGAGCTGTCCCGCGCGCTCGGGCGGCAGGGCGCCCTCGATCCGCGGGTCAAGCGAGAGGTCGAGATCGAGGAGGCCGTTGAGAGCGAGCCCGTGCGCCAGCTCGGCGAGCGAGCGCCCAAGGTCGCTCTCCCGGAGGCGCTCGGGGCCGAGGCCGACGATGTAGTTCCGCACGTCGCGGATCACGATGTTGAGCGCGTCGATCAGTTCCGCGAGGCGGGCCTTCGCCTCCTCGGGCGCCTCGTCGGCGAGCCTCACGCACTCCTCGAGCCCGAGGCCCGCGGCGTAGATCGACTGGATGATCCCGTCGTGGAGGTCCTGGGCGATCCGCTCGCGCTCCTCGAGCCGCGCCAGGGTCGCGACCTCCCGGTGCAGGCGCGCCGTCTCGATCGCGATCGTCGCCAGGTTCGCGAGACCCGACAGGAGCTCCTGCTCCTCGGCGCTCATCGGCCGCGACTCGGCGAAGGCCACGCAGAGGTTGCCGACCTCGCGCGCGCCGCTCCGGAGTGCGACGGCCACGTGGGTCGGACACGACGGGAACGCGGTGGCGGGGCAGACGGCCTCCGGACAGGAGACCTTCGCGCACGCGGAGGCCGGGAGGAGATCGCCGGGACCGAGCCGGAGCGCGTCGGTCGCGCCGCTCACCGCGCCCACCCTGAGCCCGTCGCCGCCGGCGCCGAGGCAGAGAATCGCGACGTCGGCGCGGAGGAGCTCCCGCGCCTTGTCCGCGACGGTCTGCAAGATCTCGGGCAGGGAGAGGAGCGCCAGGATCTCCGTGCCGATCCGGTGGAGCGCCTGCGCCTCCCGGGCCTTGTGCTCGGCCCGCTCGGTGGTCTCGCGGAGATCGCCCTCGCGCCGGTCGAGGCGCTCGGCCATGCGCGCGAAATGGTGGCCGAGGTCCTCGAGCTCGTCGTTCGTCTCCACCCGGACGCGATAGTCGAAATCACCGCGCGCGACCGCCTCCGCGCCCTGGATCAGCGAGGTGATGGGGCGAGTGAAGTGGCGCGCGGCGATCACGCCGAGGACGAGCGCCAGGGCGAGGACGCCCGAGCCGAGGCCCAGCACCAGGAGCTGGGAAGTCCAGATCGAGGCGAGCACCTCGGTCTTCCGGTACGCGTGGGCGAGCACCCAGAAGTCCGCCCGGTCCTGGCGCGCGAAGATCGGCGCGAACGCGACGATCCGGCCGCCGAGGCCCGGCTCGACGATCGTTCCCGCGCGCCCCGAGAGCACGGTGGCCGCGAGCGCTCGCGGGAAGTCGGTGAGCACCGACGCCCGGTCGCCCGCGCCCTCCGGCGGCGCCGGCGTCAGATAGTCGCCGGCCGCGGTCGCGAGCGTGACGCTCCCCAGCTCCTGGCCGAGCGCCAGCACCTGTCCCAGGACGCGCGAGGCGTAGAGGTTCACGATGACGATGCCGCGCGGTTCACCCCCGGCGCTGCGGAGCGCGACCGCGTAGCGGATCACCGGCTTGTGAGGAAGCTCGATCTCGCCGCGCTCGATGTTGAGGTCCATCGGGGAGACGTACACGATGTCCGGCGGCGTCGCCATGGCGTCGACGAAGTAGTATCGGTCGCGCTTGTCCTGGAGCTCCTCCGGCGTCACGAGGTAGTGGCGCTGCCCGTCGAAGTCGGCGCGGACGATCTCCCCCCCGCGCTCGTCGATGTACCGGATCTGGTAGTAGGCCGGGCGGGAGCGGGAGAAGGAGAGGAACGCCTCGCCGACGAGGGCGGCGCGACGGCGTCGCTCGCCGGGCGCGTCCGTGGGTCCCTCCGCCAGCGCCCGGACGGTCGGCAGGCGGGAGAGGAAGCGCACGTCCTCGCGCACGCTCTGCAGGAACCGCTGGATCTCCTCCGCCTTCATGACGACGCCCGCCTTGAGGCGGTCGCGGACCGCGTCGTTCATGAGGACGTACGCGTGGAGGGCGCCGTAGCCGCCCACCAGCGCGAGCGGGACGGACCCGAAGAGGCAGAAGGCCACGACGAGCTTCGCCCGGATCGAGAGCCGCCGGAACAGCTTGTTGACGTTCAGCATCGCCGCCCGGGCTCGCGTCAGCCCAGCGCCGCGTCGTAGAGGGCGCGGTCCACGATCTCGAGCCCGCGACCGCGCGCCCGCCGCTCCACGAGCTTCCAGATGTCGGGGCGCACGAACGGCGGCGCGTTCCCGACGCGCCGGCGCGCCTCGTCGGTCCACGGCACCGGGGTGTCCACGCCCACCACTCTACTCCGGGGAGCCCGCCCGTGCGCTTCCCAGGCCACGCGGCGGGTTCAGACCGCCTCCTCCTCGGCCGTATCGGTCTTTGGGCATTGTCAGCGGCTACGGCAACGCGATACTCGCTCGCATGAGCCCTGAGCCGGTCCGTGAGTTCATCATCTCCGGCCATGCGCGATTCGAGATGGAGCGCCGCGGCATCTCAGACGAAGTGGTCCGGCAGGTCCTCGAGTCCCCGGAGCAGCAATTCCAGACGCGGAAGAGTCGAGTGGTGCTCCACTCGAGGGTGCTCCTGGGAACGTCGTCGACGATGTATCTTGTACGTGTGGTCGTGGATGTCGATCGAAGGCCGGCCGAGGTGGTTACGGTCTACCGCACGACCAAGCCGGGCAAGTACTGGAGGGAGGAGCCGTGAGGATCACCTACGACCGGCACACGGACACGCTGAGCCTCGTCCTGAAAG
>JBBTPF010000097.1:0-1055 GCA_038066295.1 Candidatus Methylomirabilota bacterium
TTCGGGCACACGCGCAGGCAGTTCATGCAGGTCGTGCAGAGCCAGAGGTCGGGGTCCTCCAGCAGCGAGACGCCGATCTGGACCTTGCGGAAGATCTTCCGCGGGCCGTAGTCGCCCACGATGTCCACCGGGCACACGCCGACGCACTTGGCGCACTGGTAGCACCAGCCGAGCGACTCGCCGCCGGGGAGCTCGGTGACCCGGTCGAGCGTCGAGGTGTCGTAGTCCATGATCGCGCGCTGCCCGAACATGCGGTTCCAGTGTCCGGGCAGCTCGATCCCCTCGACGACGGCGCGCTCCTTCTCGTGGATCTCGGGCGGCTGCTTGCCGTACGGCATCGCTAGGCGCTCGCGGAGGCGTGGACGCCGAGGAGCCTGCGGCAGAGCTCGGGGAGCGCCGGGACGACCTTGTTGAACTCCTGGGTCATCCGCATCCTGAGCGTCGTGTACACGTAGACCCCGTACACCGAGGCGAGGAACACGTCGATCGCGAAGGGGCCGTCCTCCGGGCGGGTGAAGCCCGCGGCGTTGCCCGTGGCGTGGACGAACGCGACCGCCTCCCCCACCCGCGCGTACGTGTCGCCCGCGCTCGTCCCCTCGAGCTCGACCTCCTCCATCGTGACGAGCGGCAGGGCGCCCGTCCGGACGCGCGGGTCCCACATCCAGCGGGTCCAGAGCCAGTAGCGCTCGGGCTCCGTGAAGTGGAGGATCTCGCCCGCGAGGTCCGAGCGCACCGTCTCTGGCGCCGCGGTGAGGCGCCGGGAGAAGCCGTCGAAGCGCTCGACGACCGGGCGCCCGGGCTCGAGGAGCTCGGCCAGTCCGTGGTCGGCGAGGACTTCATGGACGGCGTCGAGTCGCTGACCCAGGCCGCCGGCACCGACGAGAGCCGGGTGCTCGTGCGCCGGATCTCCGAGGAGATGCAGAAGGACGAGTCGCTGATGAGCGCCATGCGCCGCGTCGGCGCCCTGCCCGACAAGTCGATCACCGTCGTCGCCACCCCCGACGGCGTGCTCGTCGGCTCCGGCGGCGAGACCGCCGAGATCGCTCCTGAGGCTG
>JBBTPF010000098.1:0-7387 GCA_038066295.1 Candidatus Methylomirabilota bacterium
CATGAACGCCGAACGCGCGAGACGAGCGGGTCCTGGCGCAGGGTGCGGCTCCCGCTCGGTCGCCGCCGGCCCGCTCATGAATAATCCGGGCTAGGGGCGTCGGCGCCGGAGGGTTCCGTGGCGACGGCGCGCGTCGCGCTGGGAATGGTCGAGCTTCACCTGCCGGATGTCGGCTCCCTGAAGGGCAAGCGGCACGTCCTCAAGGGACTCAAGGAGAAGGTGCGCGCCCGGTACGAGGTCTCCGTCGCGGAGGTGGACCACCAGAACCTCTGGCAGCGCGCCACGCTCGCCGTCGCGTACGTGTCCGCCGACGCCCGGCACGCCAGCCAGGTGGTGTCCAAGGCGATGGACTTCATCGAGGACCACGTGGAAGGGCGCGTGATCGAGACGTTCGTCGAGGTGCTCTGATGCAGGGCAAGCGCCTCGACCGCGTGAACCAGCTCATCAAGGAGGAGATCTCGACGCTGCTGCAGCGCGAGCTGAAGGACCCGCGGCTGGGCTTCGTGACGGTGACGGAGGTCGAGACCGCGAAGGACCTGCGCGTGGCCAAGGTCTTCGTCTCCGTGCTCGGCGACGAACACAAGTGGGCGTCGTCACTCGCCGCGCTCCGGAGCGCGCGGGGCTTCATCCGCAACTGGCTCAAGCACCACCTCGACCTGCGCGTCACTCCGGAGCTCGACTTCCGGCCCGATCGGTCCATGGAGCACGCGGCGCGCATCCAGGCGCTCCTCCGGGAGCTCGACGGGGGCTCGACGCCGTGAGCCCGGTCGTGCACACCGGGACGACGCCGGCCGCCGCCGTGCTGGCGCCGTTCGGCCGGGACCGCGGGCGGGCACTCATGCTGGGCCACGTCCATCCCGACGCCGACGTGCTCGGGACGCTCCTGGCGCTCGGGCTGGCGCTCGAGGCCCGCGGCTGGAGCGTGACGTACGGGGGGCCGCACCCGGCGCCGGCCATGCTCGACTTCCTGCCGGGCGTCGAGCGGTACCGGAGGCTCGACACGCTCGACGGCGCGTTCGACGTCGCGGTGCTGACCGACTGTCCCAACCCGCAGCGCACCGAAGGGCTCATCGAGCAGGCGCGCCGCGCGTCGAAGGTCGTCCTGAACATCGACCACCACCCGGACAACCGGCGCTACGCCGACGTGAACTGGATCGACCTCACCGCCGCCGCCACCGGGGAGATGGTCTACGAGCTCCTCGTGGCGCTCGAGGTGCCGCTGGCGCCGGCGATCGCGACCAACCTCTTCACCGCGGTCCACACCGACACGGGCTCGTTCCGTTACTCCAACGTCACGCCGCGGACGTTCCGGACCGCCGCGGCGCTCGTGACGGCGGGGGCGGAGCCCGCCGCCGTCTCGCAGGCGCTCTACGAGCGGCGGGCGCCCGACGCCCTGCGCTGGCTCGGTGAGGCCCTCGGGCGGATCGAGGTGAGCGACGAAGGGCGCCTGGCGTGGCTCGCGCTGCCGTCGGACGCGGTGCCCGAGACGTTCGTCGAGTCGGAAGAGCTGGTGAACTACCCGCGCTCGATCGGCACGGTGCGCGTGGCATGTCTCTTGCGCGAGCGCGGCGGCCAGGTGAAGGTGAGCCTGCGCGGCAAGGGCGACGTGGACGTCCAGCGGATCGCCGCCCGGTTCGGCGGCGGCGGCCATCGGAACGCGGCCGGGTGCACCGTGGACGGCCCGCTCGCCGAGGCGATCCGCGCGGTGGTCGCGGCCGTGCGCCAGGCGCTCGTCGAGCCGGCCGAGCCGTCGACGGTCGAGGGAGCCTCGCGGTGAGCGCGGCCGGGGGCGGCTCCGGGGTGCTCGTCGTCGACAAGGGCGCGGGCGCCACGTCGTTCGACGTCGTCGCGCTCGTCCGCAGGCGGCTCGCCGTCCGGCGCGTGGGCCACGCCGGGACGCTCGACCCTGCGGCGACCGGGGTCCTGCCGGTCCTCGTCGGCGAGGCCACGAAGCTCACGCCGTATCTGATGGACCAGGACAAGGAGTACGTCGCCACGGTCCGCTTCGGCCTCACCACCGACCCCCACGACGCGACCGGCCGCGTCCTCTCGGAGACGGAGGTCCCCCGGCTCGACCGGCGGGAGCTTGAGGCCGCGTGCCGTCCGTTGGTGGGCCGGATCAGGCAGGTCCCGCCGATGTACTCCGCGGTCCACCACGAGGGCCGACGCCTCTACGAGCTCGCGCGGAAGGGCATCGAGGTGGATCGCGCGCCCCGAGAGGTCGTCGTCCACTCGCTCGCCGTCGAAGACATCGCGCCCCCGCGGGCGACGCTGCGCGTCGTGTGCGGCAAGGGCACGTACGTGCGGGTCCTCGCCGCCGACCTCGGGGCGGCCCTCGGCTTCGGCGCGGCCGTCGAGCGTCTCGTCCGGAGCCGCGTCGGCCCGTTCGACCTCGGCAGCGCCGTGGCATGGGCCGAGCTCACGCAAGGTCGCGAAGACCTGTGGCCGCGCCTGGGGCCGGCTGAGACGGCGCTCGCCGACTGGCCGCGCGTGGAGCTCGATGAACGGGGCGCGACCGCGTTCGTCCACGGCCAGACGGTGGACGTGACGCGCGTCGAAGGCGTGGGCAATGGGCACGTGAGGGTCCACGATCGCGCCGGGGCGCTGATCGGCGTCGGCGCCCTGACCGCGAGCGGGAGCGGAGTCCGGCCCGTTCGAATCCTGCATGCGGATCGTCCGGGGACTCGAGTCCTTCCCGCCTGACGCGGGCCCGAGCGCCGTCGCGCTCGGCGTCTTCGACGGCATCCACCTGGGACATCGCGCGATCCTCGGCGCCGCGGTCGCCCGGGCGCGCCAGCACGGCCTCGCGGCGCTCGCATGCACCTTCGATCCGCATCCCATGGAAGTGCTCCAACCGGGGCGAGCTCCGCTGCCCCTCACGACGCTTCCGGAGCGGCTCGAGCTGATCGCCGAGACCGGCATCGATGCCACGGTGATCATTCCGTTCACGCCCGCCGTCGCGGCGGTCGAGCCGGAGGCGTTCGTCAGGGACGTGCTCGTCGGAGCGCTCCGAGCCCGCCACGTCGTCGTCGGCTTCAACCACCGATTCGGGCGCAGGGCGCGCGGCGACGCGCGCCTCCTCCAGAGGCTCGGGCGCGAGCTCGGTTTCGAGGCCCACGTCGTCCCGCCGACGACGGTGGACGGTGTTCCGGTCTCGTCCTCGGAGATCCGCGCGGCACTCCAGGCGGGCGATCTGCCCCGCGCGGCGAAGCTCCTCGGGCGTCCCTACGGGGTGCAGGGGGAGGTCGTGCGCGGCGTGGGCCGGGGGCGCAGGCTTGGCTTTCCCACGGCGAATGTGAACACCGACCGCCCGCTGCCCCTCCCCGCCGGCGTCTACGCCTGTCACGCCTTCCTCGGGTCCGCCCGCTACCGGGCCGTGATCAACGTCGGGGTCCGCCCGACGTTCGACGAGACGGAGCTCGCCGTGGAGGCGCATCTCCTTGATTTCTCGGGTGATCTCTATGGGAGCCGGATCAAGCTCCAGTTCCTCCGGCGCCTGCGGGATGAGATGAGGTTTCCCGACGTCGCGGCCCTCCGCACCCAGATCGCCCAGGACGTCGCTGCCGCGCGCCGGGACCCCTGAAGCGCTGAAGCGCTGAAACGCTGAAACGCCAGCTCCCTTTACTTCCACCAGGCCCCGTGATACGCTTCGCATCTGCTGACAACAAAAGCAGTTTTTGAACCCGTCCTGGTGGAGTGCGGCTCCCCGGGGCGAGGCGATTGTAGAGGAGGCCTTCCCATGCAGCTGACTGTTGACAAGAAGAAGAGCTTGATCGAGCAGTTCCGCGTCCACGAGGGGGACACCGGGTCGCCCGAGGTCCAGATCGCGCTCCTGACGGAGCGGATCAACGGGTTGACCGATCATTTCAAGCAGCACAACAAGGACCACCACTCCCGGCGGGGTCTCCTGATGCTCATCGGCAAGCGCCGGAGCCTCCTCGAGTACCTCAAGAACAAGGACGCCCAACGCTACCGCACCATCATCGACAAGCTCGGAATCCGCAGGTGACGGGTTCCCTTTCCATGGATCGGTCCTCGGACGCGACGACTCCGGGGGCCCCCGAGCGGGCGACACCCAGGCCCGCTCAAGACGGCGGTCGCCGGACTCCGGACGACGCGCGAGGACGGATTTCCAGATGAACCACACCGTAGAGATCGAGATCAACGGCCTTCCGTTCTCCCTCGAGACCGGGAAGGTCGCCAAGCAGGCCGACGGCGCAGTGGTCGTTCGCTATGGCGGCACGGTGGTCCTTGCCACCTGCGTCGCCGCCAAGAGCGCCAAGGAAGCCCAGGACTTCTTCCCGCTGACGGTCGAGTACCGCGAGCGCATGTACGCGGGTGGGCGGATCCCCGGCGGCTACTTCAAGCGCGAAGGCGCGCCGGTCAAGAAGGAGACGCTGACGTCACGCCTGATCGACCGGCCGATCCGGCCGCTTTTCCCGGACGGCTTCCGCAATGAGGTCCAGGTGATCTGCCTGACGGTCTCGGCCGACCCGCAGAACGATCCGGACATCCTCGCGATGAACGGTGGATCGGCGGCGCTGTGTCTCTCGGGCATCCCGTTCGACGGCCCCGTCGGGGCGGTGCGGGTGGGGCTCGTGGACGGCACGTTCATCGCCAACCCCACGAACGACCAGCAGGCCGCCTCCAGCCTCGAGCTCGTCATCGCGGGGACCGAGGAGGCCGTGCTGATGGTCGAATCGGGCGCCAAGGAGGTGCCCGAGGAGACGATGCTCGAGGCGATCGCGTTCGGCCACGCCGAGTGCAAGCGGCTGGCGCGCTGCCAGAAGGACCTCGTCGCGAAGGCCGGGAAGGCGCGCTGGCACTTCGACCCGGCCGCCGGCACCGACGCCGAGCTCGTGGCGCGCGTGCGGAGCCTCGCCGCCCAGAAGCTCGGCGCCGCGCTCACGACCCACGAGAAGCAGGGGCGCAGCGAGGCGGTGAGCCGCGTGTTCGACGAGGTCTGGGCCGCGCTCTCGCTGGACGAGGCGAGGAAGCCGGTCGTGCGCGCCGCGTTCGAGGCCGCCGAGAGCGCGGAGGTCCGGCGGCTCATCGTCGAGAAGGGAATCCGCGTGGACGGCCGGAAGGTCGACGAGATCCGTCCCATCTCGATCGACATGTCGTATCTGCCGCGCGCCCACGGCTCGACGGTGTTCACCCGCGGCGAGACCCAGGCGCTCGTGGCGGCCACCCTCGGCACCAGGTCCGACGAGCAGAAGATTGAGGCGCTCGAGGGCGAGATCTGGCGGCACTTCATGCTCCACTACAACTTCCCCTCGTTCTCGGTCGGCGAGATCCGGCGCTTCGGCGGGCCCTCGCGGCGGGACATCGGCCACGGCGCGCTCGCCGAGCGCGCGGTCGAGGCCGTGCTGCCGCCGAAGGAGGAGTTCCCGTACACGATCCGCGTCGTCTCCGACGTCCTTGAGTCGAACGGGTCGTCGTCCATGGCGACGGTGTGCGGCGCCTCGCTCGCGCTGATGGACGCGGGGGTGCCGATCAGGTCGCACGTGGCCGGCATCGCCATGGGCCTCGTCAAGGAGGGGGACAAGTACGGCATCCTGACCGACATCATGGGCACCGAGGACCACTACGGCGACATGGACTTCAAGGTGGCCGGGACCGAGAAGGGGATCACCGCGCTCCAGATGGACATCAAGATCGCCGGCGTCTCGATCGACATCATGCGCGGGGCACTCCGGCAGGCCCGCGAGGCGCGCATGACCGTGCTCGCGAAGATGCGCGAGGCGATCGAAAAGCCGCGGCCGGAGCTGTCCCCCTACGCCCCGCGGTTCGTTACGATCAAGATCCGCACCGAGAAGATCCGCGAGATCATCGGCCCAGGCGGGAAGGTCATCCGCGGCATCCAGGAGCAGACGGGCACCAAGATCGACGTGGAAGACGACGGCCGGGTCACCGTCTTTTCGCCCGACAACGAGTCGGTGCAGAAGGCGCTCGCGATCATCCAGGACATCTGCCGTGAGGTCGAGCTCGACCGGATCTACCTCGGCAAGGTGAAGAAGATCGTCGAGTTCGGCGCGTTCGTCGAGGTGATCCCGAACACGGAAGGGCTCCTGCACATCTCGCAGATCGCCGAGTCGCGCATCCGCGCGGTCCAGGACGTGCTGACCGAGGGCGACGAGGTCCTCGTCAAGGTCATCGAGATCGACGGCAGCGGCAAGATGCGGCTCAGCCGCAAGATGGCGCTGCGCGACCAGCCGGCGCTCGCCGACAAGGAAAAGCTCAAGAACCCGCAGGCCGCGAATCCTCCGCGCGCCTGAAAGGCGATGGCCCGTGACTGAAGGCTACCGGAAGAGCGTCCTTCCGAACGGTACCCGTGTCGTCACGGAACGGATGGATCACGTCCGGTCGGTCGCCGTCGGCGTGTGGGTCGAGACCGGCTCCCGTCACGAGCCGGAGGGGCGCGGCGGCATGTCCCACCTTATCGAGCACCTGGTCTTCAAGGGGACCGCGACGCGCACCGCCGAGCAGATCGCCCGCACGATGGACTCGGTCGGCGGCCAGATGGACGCGTTCACGACCAAGGAGCACACGTGCTTCTACGTCCAGGTGCTCGACGAGCACCTGCCGCTCGCCGTGGACCTCCTCACCGACATCCTGCTCCATCCGGAGTTCAACGCCGAGGAGCTCGAGCGCGAGAAGTCGGTCGTCCTCCAGGAGATCAAGATGGTGGAGGACACGCCGGACGACGTCATCCACGACCTCTTCGCCGCCCAGATCTGGGAGGGCCACCCGCTCGGCCGGCCCATCCTGGGCACGCGGGAGGCGGTGAGCGCGTACGGCCGCGAGATCGCCCTCCACCACTTCACCGAGGAGTACGTGCCGCCGCGCATCCTGATCGCGGTCGCCGGCAACGCGACGCACGATCAGGTCGTGGACCTCTTCGGCGCGGGGTTCAACGGGTTCACGCGGGGCGCGCTCCCGCGCCACCCCACGCCGCCCGTGATCAAGCCAGGCGTCAACATCGTCGGCAAGACCCTGGAGCAGGTCCACCTGATCATGGGCTTCCCGGGCCTCGATCACTCCGCGCCGGAGCGCTACGCGCTGTTCGTGCTGAACGACGTCATCGGCGGGAGCATGTCCTCGCGGCTCTTCCAGGAGGTTCGTGAGCGCCAGGGGCTCGTGTACTCGATCCACTCGGGCGTCCAGGCGTACGCCGACACCGGGACGCTCTACATCTACGCCGCGACGGACGCGCCGAACTTCTCCAAGGTGCTCAAGTCCATTCTCAAGGAGACGCGAGACCTCAAGAAGCACGGGGTCACGGAGGAAGAGCTTCGCCGGGCCAAGGACCACCTCAAGGGGAGCCTGATGCTCTCGCTCGAGTCCACCTCGATGCGGGCGATCGCACCCTCGGTGGTGCCGGGGC
>JBBTPF010000099.1:0-1312 GCA_038066295.1 Candidatus Methylomirabilota bacterium
AACGATGCGCGGCAGGAACGGGTCGCCCGAGACCCCGCCCGCCCGCGGCCCCGATACATCCACAGCCGCACAAGTCGGATTCAAGGCCGAGCCTGTCCCGACGGCCACCGTCACGCGAGGAGCGGGAGCGCGGAAGACCCTGGAGGCGCCGCCGGAGAGCCCCCCGGCCCGGTGCCCCGCCCGCGCGACGGTGATATCCTCCCTTCCATGGCGCGGGCCGACGCGGGGCAGCGGGTCGCCGAGCTGCGCGAGCAGATCCACCACCACGACTACCTGTACTACGTCGAGGCGCGGCCCGAGATCTCCGACGCCGAGTACGACCGCCTCATGCGGGAGCTCCGCGACCTCGAGGCGCGCTTCCCCGAGCTCGTCACCGGCGACAGCCCGACCCAGCGGGTCGGCGGCGCGCCGGCGGACGTCTTCAGACCGGTCGAGCATCGTGTCGCGATGCTCTCGCTCGACAACGCGACGACCGCGGAGGAGCTGGGCGAGTTCGAGGCGCGGCTCGGCCGCGCGCTCCCCGGCGCGCGCTCCGGCTACGTCTGCGAGCCGAAGATCGACGGCCTCGGGGTCGCGCTCCTCTACGCGCGGGGGCGCTTCGCCCGCGGCGCGACGCGCGGCGACGGCCGCGCCGGCGAGGACGTCACCCCGAACCTCAAGACCATCCGCAGCGTGCCGATGGTCCTGCGCGGCGCGCTGGCGGCGGTGGACGACCTGGAGGTGCGGGGCGAGGTGTTCATGCCGCGCGCGGAGTTCGCCGCGCTGAACCGCGCCCTCGAGGAGGCCGGCGAGGCGACGTTCGCCAACCCGCGGAACGCGGCGGCCGGCGCCGTCCGCCAGAAGGACCCCGCGGTGACGGCGCGCCGCCCGCTGGACATCTTCCTCTACCACGTGAGCCGCGCCGACGCCCTCGCCTTCGAGACGTACTGGGAGACGCTCGAGGCGCTGCGCGCCGCCGGCTTCAAGACGAACCCGCGCGCGGAGCGCTGCGACGCGCTCGACGCCGTCGTCCGGTACTGCGAGCGCCTGGAGCGGGAGCGCGACGCGCTCGGCTACGACGCGGACGGCGTCGTCGTGAAGGTGGACTCGCTCGGGCAGCAGCGGCGCCTGGGCTCGACGGCCCACCACCCGCGCTGGGCGATCGCCTTCAAGTTCGCGGCGCGCCAGGCGACGACCGTCGTCGAGGCGATCGAGGTCGGCGTCGGCAAGACCGGGATCCTGACGCCGGTCGCGAAGCTCGCCCCGGTGGAGCTGGCGGGCGTGGTGATCCGCAACGTGAGCCTCCACAACGAGGACGAGGTCCGCCGCAAGG
>JBBTPF010000100.1:0-896 GCA_038066295.1 Candidatus Methylomirabilota bacterium
AGACGCGGTCGGCGAAGGAGTGGTCGCAGAGGAGCTTCGCCAGGTGGATCTGCGGCGCCGTGTGGTAGAGGTTCGACACGTGCAGCAGGGTCGCCGCGGCCTCGCGGATCGCGCCGGTCACGCGCGGGTGGCAGTGGCCGAGCGCCGCGACGGCGATCCCCGCGGCGAAATCGAGGTACTCGCGCCCCTCGGAGTCCCAGACGCGCATGCCGTCGCCGCGCACGAGACAGATCGGCGCCCGACCGTAGTTCGGAGTGTGATACTTCGCCGACCATTCGAAGAGCTGCTTCGTGTCCATGCGGGTCGTCCTTCCCCTAGAGAACGATCTCGGTCCCGATGCCCCCACGCGTGAACAGCTCCAGGAGGATCGCGTGGGGCAGCCGTCCGTCGATGATGTGCGCCTTCGAGGTCCCGCCCTCGAGCGCGCGCAGCGCCGACTCCACCTTCGGCAGCATCCCGCCGTCGATCACGCCGGCGGTCACGAGCCGCTCCGCCTCCTTGCGGGAGAGCGTGCTCACGAGCTTCCCCTCCGCGTCGAGAATCCCCTGGACGTCGGTGAGGTGGATCAGCTTCTCGGCGCCGAGCGCCGCGGCCACCTCGCCGGCGACCAGATCGGCGTTGATGTTGTAGGTCTCGCCTCCGCTCCCGACGCCGACCGGCGCGATCACCGGGATGAACCCGTTGTCCTCGAGGAGCCGGATCGGCTCGACGTTCACCGCCTCGACCTCGCCCACGAGGCCGATGTCCACCTCCTCGCCGCTCGGCAGGCGATGCGCCCGCCGTCGCGCGCGGAGCAGGGTGGCGTCCTTGCCGGAGAGCCCGACGGCCTTGCCGCCGTGGTGGCTGATGAGGCCGACGATCTCCTTGTTGATCCTGCCGACGAGCACCATCTCGAC
>JBBTPF010000100.1:906-3414 GCA_038066295.1 Candidatus Methylomirabilota bacterium
GACCGTCTCCTCGTCCGTCACCCGCATGCCGCCGACGAAGCGCGGCTCCTTGCCGAGCCGCTTCATGAGCGCGCCGATCTGGGGACCGCCGCCGTGCACGATGACGGGCTTCATGCCGACCAGGCGCAGCAGGACCACGTCGAGCGCGAACGGCTCCTTGAGGTCCGCGCGCTCCATCGCGGCTCCGCCGTACTTGATGACGACGGTCTTGCCCCGGAACTCCCGGATGTACGGGAGCGCCTCCAGCAGGACTTCCGCGCGCCGGAGTTCGGTCACAGGATGTACCTCGACAGGTCCTGGTCGCGCGTGATGTCGCCGAGCCGCTCGTGGACGTAGCCCGCGTCGATCGTGAGCTCCTTGCCGGGCAGCTCCGGGGCGCTGAACGAGATCTCCTCGAGGAGCTTCTCCATGACCGTATACAGGCGCCGCGCGCCGATGTTCTCCGTGCTCGCGTTCACTCTCATCGCGATCTCGGCCACCGCCTCCACCGCCTCCGGCGTGAACCGGAGGGTCACCTGCTCCGTCTTCAAGAGCTCCACGTACTGCCGGATCAGGGCGTTTTGCGGTTCCGTCAGAATGCGGACGAAATCCTCGCGCGTCAAGGGGTCGAGCTCCACCCGGATGGGGAAGCGTCCCTGCAGCTCCGGGATCAGGTCCGACGGCTTCGCGACGTGGAAGGCGCCCGCGGCGATGAAGAGGATGTGGTCGGTTCGGACGATCCCGTACTTGGTCGTGACCGACGAGCCCTCGACGATGGGCAGGAGGTCGCGCTGGACCCCCTCCCGGGAGACGTCGGGCCCGTGGCCCCCTTCCCGCCCGGCGACCTTGTCCAGCTCGTCGAGGAAGATGATGCCGGAGTTCTCCGCCCGGCGGATGGCCTCCGCCACGACCTCCTCCATGTCCACGAGCTTCTGCGCCTCCTCCTGGGCGAGGAGCCGGCGCGCCTCGGCGACGCGGACTCGGCGCTTCTTCGTCCGCGCGGGCATGAGGTTCGACAGCATGTCCTTGAGATGGATCCCCATCTCCTCCATGCCCTGGCCCGAGAGCACCTCGATCATCGGCATCACCTGCTGCTGGGTCTCGAGCTCCACCATGCGTTCGTCGAGACGGCCGGCCCGCAGCTGGGCCCGCAGCTTCTCCTTCGTCGTCTCGCGCGACGCCTCGGGCGTGATCTGCTCCAGCGAGCCGCTCGAGAACGGCTCCTGGGACCGGTGCGGCAGCAGGAGATCGAGCAACCGCTCCTCGGCGAGCGCCTCGGCCTTCTCCTGGACGCGGGCCATCATCTCGGCCTTGACCATGCTCACGGCGAGCTCCGTGAGGTCCCGGATCATGGACTCCACGTCACGCCCGACGTAGCCGATCTCCGTGTACTTCGAGGCCTCGACCTTGAGGAACGGCGCGTGCGCCAGCCGCGAAAGCCGCCGGGCCACCTCGGTCTTTCCAACGCCGGTCGGTCCGATCATGATGATGTTCTTCGGCGCGACCTCGTCGCGGAGCTCGGGCGGAAGGCTCTGGCGCCGCCACCGGTTGCGGAGCGCGATGGCGACGGCGCGCTTGGCGCGATCCTGGCCGACGATGTAGCGGTCGAGCTCGGCGACGATCTCCGCCGGCGTCAGGCTGCTCGCCGGCGTCACAGCACCTCCACGCTGACGCGGTCGTTCGTGTAGACGCAGATCGAGGCGGCGACGCGCATGGCCTCCGTCACGATGGCCTTGGCGTCGAGGTCCGCGTGGGCGACGAGCGCGCGCGCCGCGGCCAACGCGTACGGGCCGCCGGAGCCGATACCGATCAGGCCGTCGTCGGGCTCGATGACGTCGCCCGTGCCCGAGAGGATGAACGATTGCTCGCGGTCCGCCACCGCGAGGAGGGCCTCGAGCCGGCGCAGGACCCGGTCGTTGCGCCAGTCCTTGGCCAGCTCGACGGCGGCCCGCGCGAGGCTCCCGCGGTGCTCCTCGAGCTTCCCCTCGAAGCGCGCGAAGAGCGTGAACGCGTCGGCGGCGGTGCCGGCGAAGCCCGCCAGGATGCGGTCGTGGTAGAGCTTCCGGACCTTCCGGGCGCCCGCCTTGACGATCGTCTGCCCGATCGAGACCTGGCCGTCGCCCGCGAGGGCCACCTGGCCCCGGTGGCGGACGGACACGATGGTCGTGGCGTGCAGGGTCTCCACGGGCGGCTCAGCCCCGCGCCCGGGCGCGCGGGTGGGCGGCGTCGTAGACCTTGATGAGCTGGTCCGAGCCGACGTGGGTGTAGCGCTGCGTCGTGGAGAGCCGGCTGTGTCCGAGCAACTCCTGGATCACCCGGAGGTCGGCGCCCGCGTCGAGAAGGTGGGTCGCGAACGTGTGCCGGAGCGTGTGCGGGCTCACCCGCCGCGTGATGCCCGCCGCCCTGGCGCTGCGCCGCACGATGGCGTGGATGGCGCGCACCGTGAGGCGGCCGCCGCGCCGGTTGATGAAGAGCGGGCCGCGGGCCTCCGCGCGCCCCGCCAGGTACGCCTCGAGTGCCCGCGCGGCC
>JBBTPF010000101.1:0-1169 GCA_038066295.1 Candidatus Methylomirabilota bacterium
CGTACTGCTTGGCGCGGAAGTACGCGGTGCCGAGGTAGAGGAACAGCTCCGGCCGCTTGGGCTCGAGGTTCACGGCGTCGCGGAGGATCGCGATGGCCTCGTCGTAGCGCTTGGCCCGGCCGTGGAGGAACCCGAGCTGCACGCGCGCGTCGATCGAGCGCGGATCGACGCGCAGGATCCGCTCGAGCTCGACGCGGGCGTCGGCGTCCTTCCCGGCGTCCATGTACGTGGTGGCGAGGAAATAGCGCGCGCGGAGGTTCGACGGCTCGAGCGTGACGGCGCGCCGGAACGCGTCGGCCGCCCGCTCCCACAGCTTCTGCTCGTAAAACACCGCGCCGAGCTTCATCCACACGCGCGCGTCGCGCGGCACGACCTCCGCGAGCGCCTCGATCTCCGCCTGCGCCTCCTGGAAGCGGCCGAGCCGGATCAGGAGGTCGCCGAGCCGCTCGACGAACGCCGGGTTGTCGGGGTTCGCCTTGACGGCGCGCCGGTAGATCGCGACCGCCTCCTCGGGCTTGTGGCGCGTCTCGTGGACGTACCCGAGCGCGGTCCAGGCGCCGTCGTGGTCGGGGTCGAGCTCCACCGCATGGGTCAGGCGCGCGATCGCCTCGTCCCAGCGCTCGGTCTCGATCGCGAGGCGCCCGAGCAGGAAGTGGGCCTGGGCGAGCCGCGGCTGCTTCTCGATGAGCCGGAGCAGCGTGCGGTGCGCGCGGTCGTACGCCTTCTGCTCGACCTGGTAGCGCGCGAGCGCGAGGTACGGCTCCTCGGCGTTCGGGTTGAGGGCGATGACCTTGTCGAGCGCCTCCTCCGCCTCGACGTACTTCTTCTGCGCGCGCAGGAGCTCGGCCAGCGTGAGGTGCGGGGCGGCACGGTCGGGGGCCAGCTCGACCGCGCGCCGCGCCGCGCCGACGGCCTCCTCGTGCGCCTCCGTCCGTGCGAGCCACTGCGCGAGCGTCGCCCAGAGGAACGGCGAGCTCGGATCGCGCTTGAGCGCCTCGCGGAGCGTGGGGATCGCCTCGGCGAAGCGGCCCGCCTGGACCGCCATCTGCGCCATCGCGTAGTGGTGGTACGCCTCGGCCCGCGGGTCGGGCGCGGTCAGGGCGCGTCGCGCGGGCGCCTCGGGCGCCTGCGCGTCCATCGCCGCCCCGGTGGCGCACGCGGCGAGCGCC
>JBBTPF010000102.1:0-2135 GCA_038066295.1 Candidatus Methylomirabilota bacterium
CCGCCGCGATCCGCCCGCTCACGGCGCCGAGGCCGTAGGCGGTGAGCGCGAATGAGGCGCCGGCAAGGCTGATGCCCTGGTCGCGCGCGAACGGCACGATGTGGACCGAGAGCATCATCGCGAGACCGCCCAGCAGGAGCCATGCGACGTTCAGGCACCACTGGTGCGGATCGGCGAGCGCCTCGCGGAGCGTGACGCCCGGCTCAACGGCGGGCGGGGACCCGCCCCGCAGGGCCGAGACGAACGGCGGGTGCGGTCGTCCCGCCCGCCCGCGAAGTGCCGCCGCCTCGTATGCGCCGGGCAGGCGCACCGTGATCGCTGCCAGCATTGTGATCAGCCCGCAGCCGCCCCCGAGAAGCGCGTAGGCCCCCCGCCAGCCGACCTTCGCGATGAGCCACGCGGCAATGGGGCCGCCCAAGATGTACCCGAGATTGAACCCGACCAGCACGAGGGCCAGCGCGAGACCACGGCGCTCGTCGAACCATCGCGTGACCGTCGCCGCGCTGAGCAGATAGAAGCTCGACATCCCGACCCCGCCCAGCACTCCGACGAAGAGATAGAGCTGCCACAGCGCGCCGACCGTCGAGACGAGCGCGAAGGCCATGCCGGCGAGGGTCACCGTGAGGACGAGCATGACGCGGGGCCCGTGACGGTCGGCGAGAGCGCCGATGCCGAAGCCGGCCAGGCCGCCGAGCAGCAGGTTGATCGAGAGGGCCGTCGAGATCGCGCCGCGGCTCCACCCAAAGGCCTCGGCGAGGACGGGCAGGAAGACGCCATAGGCGGCGAGGGGGGTCGAGATGCCGAAGGTGACCACGAACAGCGCGGCCACGATCAGCCAGCGACGGGAGGCGGGACGCACCCTGAGATTCCTATCACACAACACGCTCAAGGAAGTGACGCCCATCCTTACCCCGGAGCAGCGTGAGAAGTACGCCGCCATGGCGGAGCCGGGCCGGCGCCCCCGCCAGCATCAGCGGCGCCAGTCGTCCTGACGGGCAGGTGACGGGTCGCGCCGCGCGGCCCGTCACCGCAGGCGCGCGGCTCAGCGCCCCTGGAACCGGGGGCGGCGCTTCTCGGCGAAGGCCTTGACGCCTTCCTGGTAGTCCTGGCTGTTGAAGCAGTCGGCGATCAGCCGGTCCAGCAGGGCGAGATCGCGCTCGGCCGCGGGCCGCACCAGCTGCTCCACGGTCGCCTTGGCCGAGCGCAGGGTGAGGGGCGCGTTTCGCGCGATCGTCAGGGCGTAGTCGCGCGTGAAGCGCTCCAGCTCCGCCTTCGGCACGACCTGGTTCACCAGCCCCATGCGGAGCGCGTCCTGGGCGCTGAAATCGGTGCGGGCCGTGAAGAAGATCTCCTTGGTGTACGCGGGCCCGACCAGCCGCATCAGCTTTTCCATCCCGTGGTAGTGGTAGCCGAGGCCGAGCCGCGCCGCGGGAACGCCGAAGCGCGCGTCGTCCGCGGCGATGCGGATGTCGCAGGTGATGGCGATGCTGACGCCCCCGCCGACGCAGTAGCCGTGGATCATGGCGAGCAGCGGCTTCGACAGCGTGGCGAGGGCGTCCTGCCCGCGGCTGGAGATCCGCCTGTATTCCTCCTCGTCGGCCATGTTGCGGCGGCGGTCCTTGAACTGCGAGATGTCGGCGCCGGCCACGAAGGCCCGGTCGCCGGCGCCGCGCAGGATGACCACGCGGATCGCGTCGTCGGTGGCCAGGTCGTGCACGTGGTCCGGCATGAGCTGCCACATCTCCTGGCTCACGGCGTTCCGCTTCTCCGGCTGGTTGAAGACGATCCAGCCGATCGGCCCATCCTTCTCCAGCAGGAGCTGCGGCACCTCACTCATAGCAGGGCAACCTCGACGGCCTGGCCGCTGGCGGCGCTCCGTGCCACGGCCTCGGTGAACTCCATGTAGCGCACGCCGTCCTCGAAGGTCGTGCGCGAGACTTTCTCGCGCCCGCGGATCGCGCTGACGAACTCCTCCTCCACCCGCCAGCCGACCCGCCGCTCGGCGGAGATCGCGATCTCGCGCAGCTCGCGATCGCCGCGCCGCCCGCCCGAGAGGCGCTTGGCGTCGGCCTCGAGCCGGAGCGTGCCGTCGGTCCCGAAGATCCACACCTCGCTCGGCGGCGCCAGCGCCGTGA
>JBBTPF010000103.1:0-1204 GCA_038066295.1 Candidatus Methylomirabilota bacterium
GGTTCGCCGTGAGCGTGCCCGCGGACGCCCTCACGCTCCCCGCCGAGCGCGCGCCCGCGCGGTACCCGTGGGTCGCGTTCGTGCGGCGCCTCGCGCGTCGCCGGACCGCGCTCTTCGGCCTGGTCGTCGTCGCGGCCGTGTTCGTCGCCGCCCTCGGCGCGCCCTGGCTCACGACGTACGACCCGACGGAGCAGGACATCACCAACCGGCTGAAGCCGCCCGGGTCGCCGGACCCCTCGGGGCGCGCCCACCTCCTCGGCACCGATCATCTGGGCCGCGACCTCCTGGCCAGGGTGATCTTCGGCGCGCGCCCCGCGCTCATGGTCGGCTTCGCCGCGGTGGCGATCTCGGGGATCCTCGGGATGGTCGTCGGGCTCCTCTCCGGCTACTTCGGCGGCCGGATCGACGACGTGTTCATGCGGCTCGCCGACATCCAGCTCGCGTTCCCGTTCATCCTGCTGGCCATCGCCGTGATCGGCGTGCTCGGGCCGAGCCTGCCCGTCATCATCGTCGTCATCGGGGTGTCGAGCTGGGTGGTGTATGCCCGCGTCGTGCGCGGGTCGGTGCTCTCACTGCGCGAGCGGGAGTTCGTGCAGGCGGCCCTGGCGCTCGGCAGCCGCGACGGGCGGATCCTGCTGCGCCACATCCTGCCGAACGCGCTCACGCCGTGGCTCGTCGTTGCGACGCTCGACATGGCGCGGGTGATCGTGATCGAGTCGGCGTTGTCCTTCCTCGGGCTGGGCGTCCAGCCGCCGACGCCGACGTGGGGCGGGATGCTCGCGGACGGGCGCGTCTACATCTCGACGGCGTGGTGGCTCGCGACGTTCCCCGGCCTGGCGATCCTCGTGACCGTCCTCGGCATCAATCTCTTCGGCGACGGTCTCCGCGACACCCTCGACCCGCGTCTCAACGTCTGACTCGCGCCTACCGGGTGGCGAGCTTCTGGATCAGCGTCTCGTGAGACGCGGTCTTCAGGATGTGGGTGTGTTCCGGAAACTCTCAGCGGGTGGAAGCGACGTACGTCCTCGAGGCTACGCCCCGGGTCAACGCCGGACGCGCCGGCGGCGCGCGAGCAGGCCGAGCGCCGCGGCAGGCGTCGTCAGCCAGAGCGCGCCCGAGGCGGCGCCGGCGAGGGCGTTCGCGGCGAGCAGGACCGCGCCGCCGACGGCGGCGATCCAGAGGAGAACGGCCGTCGCCGCGTCCG
>JBBTPF010000104.1:0-6388 GCA_038066295.1 Candidatus Methylomirabilota bacterium
CGAAGGCCATCCCGGCCGTGGTCGCCGGGAACGCGGCGCGCACCGCGGCCGCGAGCCGCGGCCAGGCGTCCCGGGGGAGCGGCCGCGCCGCGCGGCCGCCGCACGCGCCGGCGAGGCGGGCGAGCTCGGCGCACTGCCACTCGATCTGGTCGGGCAGACCGTCGAACCCCACGATCAGCGCCGCGCCCACGCTGCCTCCGAGGAGCGCCGAACCCGCGATGGCGTCGAGCAGCTCGACCGCGTTCGGGATCAGGTCGGAGGCCATGAGCGCGCGCACGGCCGTGCCCGCGTCTTTCAACCGGTCGAAGCTCACGCCCACGAGGCGCTCGTCGTCGGGCAGCGGCCGGAGCTTCACGGTCGCCTCCACGATGATCCCGAGCGTGCCGTACGAGCCGATGAAGAGTTTCGGCAGGTCGTAGCCGGCGACGTTCTTCACCACCTTGCCCCCGCCCTTCACCACGGCGCCCTCGGCGGTGACCACGGTGACGCCGATCAGGAGATCGCGCGCCGTCCCGTAGAGATGCCGCCGCGGGCCCGACGCGTTGGTGGAGAGCACGCCGCCGACAGTCGCCCGCTCGGCGTCGGGCGGATCGAGCGAGAGCCACTGGCCGCGGCTCCGGAGCGCCGCCTGGAGCGCCTCGACCGTCACTCCGGCCTCCACGGTCGCCGTGAGATCGCCGGGCTCGTGCTCGACGAGGCGGTTCAGCCGGGAGAGGCCGACGACGAGGCCCGCGCGCGCGGCCGGCATCCCCACGGACGCCGCGGTCCCGCCGCCCCACGGCGTGACGGGCAGCGCCGCCTCGGCGGCGAGGCCGATCACCGCCGCGACTTCCTCGATCGAAGCGGGGAACACCGCCGCCTCGGGCGTGCGGCCCTCGACGACGTGGGGCGAGAGATCGACGCCGGTCAGGACGTTGGCGGGCCCGACGGCGGCGCGGAGCTTTTCGAGCAGCGCGTCCTGCACGCGCGGTGAACGCCCGCGCTAAAAGCGCTGGGCGAGGCCCTTTTCCTCGATCGCGTGGGGCGTGTAGGCGACCGGCCCGACCTCGACGCAGGACTTCCGCGTGGGGAAGATCTTGCCCGGATTGCACAAGCCGGTGGGATTGAAGGCGCTCTTGAGACGATGCATCAGAGCAAGATCGGCGGCAGAAAAGATGAACGGCATGAAGTCGGATTTCTCGAGGCCGATGCCGTGCTCGCCGGAGATCGAGCCGCCGACCTCCGCGCAGACCTTCATGATCTCCGCCCCCGCCTCGACGACGCGCGCCTCCTCGCCGGGCCGGCGCGGGTCGTACAGGAGGTTCGGGTGGAGATTGCCGTCGCCCGCGTGGAAGACGTTGCCCACGCGGAGGCCGTGGGCGGCGACGATCTCGTTCACGCGGCCGAGGACGTACGGGAGCTTCGTCCGCGGAATCACGCCGTCCATCACCATGTACGCGGGCGACACGCGGCCGTACGCGCCGAACGCCGACTTGCGCCCCTTCCAGAGGAGCGCACGCTCGTTCTCGTCCCGCGCCGTCCGCACCTCGCGCGCGCCCGAGTCCCGGCACGCCGCGACGATCCGCCCGGCTTGCGCGTCGAGCCCGACCTGGAGGCCGTCCAGCTCGACGAGGAGCGCGGCGGCCGCGTCGCGGGGATAGCCGCAGCCGAACGCGTCCTCGACGGCCTGGATCGTGAGCTGGTCGATCATCTCCACGGCCGCCGGCACGAGCCCGCGCGCGATGATCGCCGACACGGCGGCCGAGGCCTGGTCGATCTCGTCGAAGACGGCGAGCACCGTCTTCACCGCCTGGGGCTTCTTGAGAATGCGCACCACGATCCTGGTCGCGATGCCGAAGGTGCCCTCCGAGCCGACGAAGACGCCCGCGAGGTCGTAGCCGTGCGCCTCGCGCGTGCGGCCGCCGAGCCACACGATCTCGCCGTCCGGCAGCACGACCTCGAGGCCGAGGACGTGGTTCGTCGTGACGCCGTACTTGAGCGTGTGCGGGCCGCCGGAGTTCTCGGCGATGTTCCCGCCGATCGTGCAGGCCTGCTGGCTCGAGGGATCGGGGGCGTAGTAGTAGCCGCGCTGCCCGACCTGCCAGGAGAGGTGGAGGTTCACGAGCCCGGGCTCGACCACGGCGAGCTGGTTCTCGTAGTCCACCTCGAGGACACGGTTCATGCGCATCATCGAGATGACGAGGCCGCCCTCGGCCGGCAGGCATCCGCCCGAGAGCCCCGTCCCCGCGCCGCGCGCCACGAACGGCAACCCCGCGCGGTGGGCGAGCCTCACGATCGCCGCGACGTGCTCGGATGAAGTCGGGAAGACGACGAAGTCCGCCAGCGCGCGGAAGAGCGTGAGCCCGTCGGACTCGTACACGAGCAGCTCGTCGGGGTCGGACAGCACGGCGTCCGGGCCGACGATGGCCTCGAGCTCCCGGCGGAGGGCGGCCTTACGCTCGGACGTCAGCGTCGCCATAGCGGGTACGGGGAAGTATAGCTCAGTAGGGGTTGGCGATCGGGAGTTCCTCGGCGGGGTAGAGCGTGATGACCTGCGCGCCGCCCGGCGTGAGGACCACTTCCTCCTCGATGCGCGCGGCCGAGATCCCGTCGGTCGCGGGGCAGTAGGTCTCCACCGCGAAGACCATCCCGGCCTCGAGCTCCATCGGATCGTCGAGCGAGTTGAGGCGGCTCACGATCGGCCGCTCGTGGAGCCCGAGCCCGAGCCCGTGGCAGAAGTTCAGGCCGAAGGCCTCCATCTCGGAGGCGAACCCGATCTCCTCCGCCTTCGGGAAGGCCCGCGCGATCCGGTCGGTCGCGACGCCGGGCTTGAGCAGCGCGATCGCCTTGTCCATCCACTCGCGCGCCTTCTTGTAGGCGGACACCTGCGCCGGCGTGGCGCGCCCCACGCTGAACGTGCGGTAGTAGCAGGTCTTGTAGCCCATGAACGACTGGATGATGTCGAAGAACGCCTGGTCGCCGGGCCGGATCATGCGGTCGGTGAAGTTGTGCGGGTGCGGCGAGCATCGCTCGCCCGAGATCGAGTTGATCGCCTCCACGCAGTCCGAACCCATCTCGTAGAGCCGCTTGGTGGCGAGCGCCACGATCTCGTTCTCGCGGATGCCGGGCCGGAGCGCCTCCGCGATGTCCTGGTAGGCGCCGTCGCCCATCGCGGCGGCCATGTTGAGGAGCGTGATCTCGTCGGCGCTCTTGATCTGCCGCGCGTCCAGCATCACCTGCTGGCCGTCGCGGACCTCGACGCCCAGGCGCTGCAATTCGAACAGGAACGGCGGCTCGACGACGTCGATCCCGAGCGGCAGGCCGCCGACGCCCTCGCGGACGAGGATCGCCTTGATCTCCTCCGCCGCGCGGCGGAAGAGCTCGGCCTTCGGGGACACGGCGCCGCGCAGGCCGACCATCCCGGCGAGGCAGTGCGTGGTCTTGAGCCACGGCGCGTGCAGGCGGTGGTGCTTGGCGGCCGAGCCGAAGTCCCAGACGTAGGGGTCGCCGTTGCCCGTCAGGAGCGACCAGCGCGTCAGCTTGTCGCGCGCCCATTCGCCGATGACCGTGCTGGTCGTGTAGCGGATGTTGTGCTGGTCGAAGCAGAGGAGCGCCCCGAGCCCCGACCGCGCCAGGGCCTGGCGCACGCGCCCCAGGCGGTACTCGTGCAGGCGCCGGAAATCCAGGCGCTCCTCGAAGTCCACCTGCATGCGCCCGGGCGCCTGGATCGGGCGGCTCCAGTTGTGGCGCGGGTCCACCTGGTCGGGGGAGACGGCGCGGGGCTCGCCGCGCTTCTTCTTCGCCATGGCGGGCCGAGAGTAGCCGCGTCGCCGGAGATCGTCAAGTTGAAGAGCGAGCCCCGCGTCGTCGTGCCCGATGCGCTAGAGGTGGCTGACTTTCCACACTTGAAGAGGGGCGGGGCCGGCCCTCGGACGCCACATCCCGAGGGCCGGCCGGTGATTCGTGGTGGCCACCGTCCGGTGGCCCGGCGCCGTTCTCCGCGTCTACTTCGCGGCGTGCTGCGCTTTACCCGCCGCGATGCAGGCGCGGTACGGCTGACCGCAGAGTCAGTCGAAGCAGGTGTGGTCCTGGTTCGACGTGTAGGAGAAGTCCTGCCCGTGCCCGCAGTAGACGCCGGGCACGCTGGCGCCGGGCAGCGGCGCGTAGAGGTAGAACGCCGGCTTCAGCGCCTGCTGGAACTTGCTGCCGGCCGGCTCCTTCGGCGCGGCGCCCGCCGCTTCGGCCGAGAACGCGACCAGCTCGTACGCGGAGAACTTCCCGCCCTTGAGCTCGGCCGGGAGCGCGAGCGTGAACTCGCCCTTGGTCTTGCCGACCGTGCCGGTCCGGTACGCCACCTTACCGATGTGGAGCGCCTTCTTCGTCTGCGTGTGGTAGAGCCACGCGTGGAGCTCCGGACGGTCGGCCGGCAGCTTCAGCCCGACGTACGTCCCCTTGAAGACGTTGGCGGCGCCGTCGTAGGCGATCGTGCCGCGCGGGCTCCGGTCGCCCGGCTGGAACGTGTAGCCGTCGATGATCCAGGAGCCGAGCAGCTCGCGGACCTCCTGGGCCCCCGCCGTGACGGCGCCGGCGGTGAGCAGGAGTCCGGTCACGAGCGCGATGATGAATTTCACCCGTCGCACCTCCTCGAGGTTGGTCTCCTTCGGACAATCCGGTAACCCGCAGAGTCTGCGAATTCTTCCCGGGGGTTGTCAACGCGCTGTGAATTTTCAACAATGAGGCTCGTGGCTCGCCTGGTCGCCCTGTTCCTTGTCCTGGCAGCGTCCGTCGCCTCCGCGGCGGCGCCGCAGGTCCCCCCCGCCGAGTGGCTGCTGGACCAGGTCAAGATCCTCTCGGCGCCCGAGACCGAGGGACGGGGCTCGGGTACGCCCGGGGCCGAGCGCGCCGCCCGGCACATCGCCGCCGGATTCCAGGCCGCGGGCCTCCGGCCCGGAGGCGATCGCGGGACCTATCTCCAGACGTTCTCGGTGCCGACCGGCATCCGCCTGGGCCGCGCCAACGCGCTCGAGCTCCTGTCGCCCGCGCCTCGGGCGCTCGCGCTGGGCCGCGACTTCACGCCGCTCGCGGTGTCGGCCGACGGCGTCGAGGAGGGTGAGGTCGTGTTCGCGGGGTACGGCATCACCGCGCCGGGGCTCGGCTGGGACGACTACGCGAGCCTCGACGTCCGCGGGAGGATTGTCCTCGTCCTGACCGGCGACCCGCGCCCGGCGGACTCGACGACGTCGTTCAGGCGGCCGGAGAACTACCACTACTCCGAGCGCAGCCACAAGATCATCAACGCGCGCGAGCACGGCGCGCGCTCCATCCTGCTGGTCACGCACCCCGCCGCCCCGAGCGACGCGCTTCCCCCGCTCCGCGGCCTCACCCAGTCGTGGGCCATCGCCGCGGCGTTCGTCACACGGGCGGTCGGCGACGCGCTCCTGGCGCCTGCGGGCCGGCGGCTCGCCGAGGCGGCCGACGCGATCGACCGGCCGCTGGTCCCGCGCTCCTTTGCGATCCCCGGCGTGCGCGTGAGGCTCGAGGTGAGCCTCGTGCGCGAGCGGGGCACGACGGCCAACGTCGTGGGCGTCCTGCCGGGGACCGATCCGCGGCTGGCGCAGGAGGCGATCGTGATCGGCGCCCACTACGATCACCTCGGCCACGGCGGCGAGGGCTCGCTCGCGCCCGACCAGGTCGGCGCCGTGCATCCCGGCGCCGACGACAACGCGTCGGGCACGACCGCGGTCCTCGGCCTGGCCCGCGCGTTCGCCGCCGGCGGCGGAGCGCCGCGCACGCTCGTGTTCGTCGCCTTCGCGGGCGAGGAGCTGGGCCTCCTCGGCGCGACCCATTACGCGGGGAAGCCGGCGCACCCGATGGAGGCGACGATCCTGATGGTCAACCTCGACATGGTGGGCCGGCTGCGCGACGGCAAGCTCTACGTGGCCGGCGTCGACAGCGGCACCGGGCTGCGCGGGCTGGTGACGGCGGCGCCGGCCGCCGGGCTCACGCCCGAGCTCCGCGGCGATCCCTTCGCGCCGTCGGACCACACCGCGTTCTACACGGCCGGCCGGCCCGTCCTCTTCCTTTTCACCGGCGCCCACGGCGACTATCACCGCCCGAGCGACACGTGGGACAAGATCAACGCGCCGGGCCTCGAGATGGTGACGGCGTTCGCCGCGCGGGTCGTCGCCGCGGCCGCGCGCGAGCCTCAGCCGCCCGCGTACGTGAAGATCCAGGCGCCGCCCTCGCCCGTCCGCGCCGGCGGCTACGGCCCCTTCTTCGGCGTCATCCCTGAGTTCGGCGAAGCGCGGCGGGCTGGCGTCAGGATCAGCGGGGTGCGCCCGGGAAGCCCGGCCGAGCGGGCGGGCGTGCGCGGCGGCGACGTGCTCGTGGCGTTCGGCGGCGTCACCGT
>JBBTPF010000105.1:0-3908 GCA_038066295.1 Candidatus Methylomirabilota bacterium
CCGTACGCGAGCAGCGGGACGGCGAGGACGCTCTGCAGGAGCCGGAGCTCGCGGACGACCTCGGGGTCGGTCAGCTCGTGCGCCCGCGCCGGCCGGCCCGGGGCGGCGAGCCAGCGCGCCAGCCCGGCGGCCGCCGGCAGGCGCACCGACTCGACGATCTGCGGCGCGAGGCCCCGGTGCGCGGCCACGCGGTATTCCCGGGTGTCGGCGTCGGGCAGGAGCAGCGCCGTCCGCGACGGCCGGACCAGCTCGCCGATCGCATCGAGGAACATGTCGAGCGCCCGCGGCAGGTCGAAGCCCGCGGCGAAGGCCCGCGTGAACTCCTTCAGGACGCGGGCGAGCGCGGCGCCGTCCCACGGCTCGTCCGCCCCCCCGGCGAGCGCCGGGGCCCCGGGGGGCGCGCCGGCGCGCAGCGCCGCGACCTCGCGCACCAGCCGCAGCCGGTCCCGCGCCTGGCGCAGCACGCCATCGAGGTCGCGCCCGGAAAAGTCCGCGGCGAGGCGGAAGTCCGTCAGCTCGCTCTCGTCCTCGCCCGGGCTGATGGCGACGGTGAGGGCAGCCGGCGTGATCTCCTTCACGCGGGCGACGAACGCCTCCAGCCCCCGCGGCAGGCCGAGCGAGTCCCGCACGACGAGGTCGATGTCGATGAGCCGGAGGATCTTGAGCGCCTCGGCGTCGTTCTGCGCGAGGAACGCGGAGCAGTCGTCGAGCGCCTGGAGGAGGCGCGCGCGGAGCGTCTCGTCGGGCGTGACGAGCAGGACCGTGTTCACGCGTTCACCGTGACGGGGGCCCCGGCCGGGGCGGGGAACTCGACCGTGAAGACCGCGCCGCCCGTCCGGCGGTTCGCGGCCTTCAGCTTGGCGCCGTGCGTCTGGGCGATCGCCGCGCAGATCGCGAGCCCGAGACCGGAGCCCTGCTGTTTCGTCGTGAAGAACGGCTCGAAGACGCGCTCGACGAGCGCCGCCGGCACCCCCGGGCCGGTGTCGATGATGGCCGCCGTCGGACGGCCCCCGCTCATCGCCAGCTCGACCCGCAGCATCCCGCGGGGCGGCGTCGCCTCGTGCGCGTTCATCAGGAGGTTCAGGAAGAGCTGCTCGAGCTCGGCGTGGTCGCCGAGGATCGTGCACGGCTCGCGCCCGAGGGCGACGGAGACGACGATGTTCTTCTCCTCGAAGGCCGCGCGCATCGTCTCGAGGGCGTCGCCGATGGGCCATCTGAGATCGAGCACGTGGCGCGGCCGGTCGCTGGGCCGCGCCAGCGTGCGCAGGCGCTCGAGGAGCCGCTCCATGCGGCCGATCTCGCGCGCGGCGATCCGGCCGAACTCCTCGACGAAGCGCGCGTCGGTGTGGCGCCGCGGCAGGAGCTGGGCGAACGTCTTGATGGCGACGAGCGGGTTCTTGATCTCGTGGGCGATGCCCGAGGCCAGCATCTCGAAGTACGCCAGGCGCTCGGCGTGCCGGCGCCCGGCTTCCAGCTCCTTGAGCGGCGTGAGATCGCTGAAGACGGTCACGGCGCCGAGCACGCCGCCCTCCGGGTCGCGCAGGGGCGAGGTCGTGCAGATGATCGGCCGCGTGACGGCGCCGTCCGACAGCTCGATCTCCGGCTGCGTGAACGCGCGCCCCTCGGCGACGCTGGCCTGGAGCGCCTCGCTCAGGCAGGCGGGCAGCGCCGTCACGGGTTGGCCGAGGGCCCGGTCGGCCGGAATCCCCGTGAGCTGCGCCGCGGCACGGTTGAAGAGCGCGATCTCCCCCGTCGCCTCGATCGCGACGACGCCGCTCTCGATCGTCGCCACGATGCTGTTGGTGTACTCGTTCGCGAGCACCACCTGCGCGTAGAGCTGGGCGTTCTTGACCGCGACGCCCGCCTGGTTCGCGAGCGTCATGAGGAGATCGAGGTCCTGGGGGTAGAAGGGATCGCCCGAGAGCTTGGGCCCGACCGCGATCACGCCGATCGCCACGTTCTCCGAGATCAGGGGGAGCAGGAGCGCCCAGTTGAGCCGGGTGAGCTCCTCGTGGAGCAGGCGCCCGCCGTCGGTCGCCCGCTCGCGCGGGATCTCGTCGGTGACGAGCAGGTCCTTCGACTCGGTCAGCGCCCGCACCGCGGCGGCGGGCGCCCGGTCGGGCGTGTCGAACCCGCCGCTCTTCGGATGCGCCTCGCGCGCCGCCCGCCGGAAGCCGTCGCGGTCCTTCAGGTAGATCGCGACGCCCTCGGACTGGGTGGACGCGACCACCGTGTGCGTCAGGAACGGCAGCAGCACCTTGAGGTCGAGCACGCGCGTGAGCGCCTTGCTCGCCTCGCGCACCGTCCGCTGGTAGTTCGCGTGGGTTCGATAGACGTAGCGGTCGAGGAGCCGCCCCGCCGCGTCCCGGGTCAGCGGGATGAGGAGGCTCACGACCGCGAGCGTCGCCAGCAGGACGACCAGCTCGTGCGTTTCCAGATGGAGCGACAGCCGGGGCCACGCGAACGTGATGAGCACGGCGACGGGCACGAGTGACACCAGCATCGCGATGGCGAACGTCAGGCCCCGGTGGATGACCAGGCGCAGGTCCATCAGGCGGTGGCGGATGATCGCGTGGGCGACGAGGGCGAGTAGTATTAATCCGAAATACGGTCCGACCCATGCATACACCGAACGTCCTGTTAAAAGCGGGCTGAGCAGATTCATGACGATCGGCCCGCTTCCTGACAGGAGCATGGCAGCCCCGAGATGCTGAAGCTGGGCGCGCTCTTGACCCTTTGCTTTTCGCCACTTGGAAACACAGATTCCGAGCGCGGTACTCCACGCTGCGATGAAGTAGACAGCAAACACAGGAAGGAGTGGGCCAGACTTTCGCGTTAGACCTACTTCCGTAATTGCAGGGCTGTGAACGATGAGGGATGTTGTGAGTGATAGAAGAGTAAACGCACCGCCTACGAACAGCGTCACACGAATCCACTTTACCGAGGGCCAGCGGCTGACTGTGGGGTATGCGTAGGCAAAGGATAGGAAGGTCGCCGGTATGAGGCTTGCGCTAGCGAATGTTAGGCGGCTCCACACCTCCAGATGACGTCCGCCGTAGAGCCCGGCGACTCCTAGAACCCACCCAGCTCCTGAGAGACTGAAGGCAGCAAACCAGCGGTGAATCGTGCTATCTGGACGTGCTCGCCAGACAAAAAGCGCGAGCGCGATTGCTGCAAGGGCCACGAGGATTAGGGAAGCCTGAGTCATGCTGACGCAGCTTCAGAAGAGAGACAAGGGAACTCAACCTCTGCGATGGTTCCGCCGAAACTGGAGCGAGGGAGAAGCGTCAGTCGCGCCCGATGGAAGTCCGCGATCTCGCGGCAGATCGACAGTCCCAGTCCGGTCCCAGCGGGCTTTGTAGTAAAGAACGGCTCGAAGATCTTGGTGCGTACGGACGGACCAATTCCGGACCCCTCGTCGATGATGCGAACGACCACGGAGTTCGCAGTCGCGCGACCTCGCAAATGGTCGGCCTCGATGCTCACTGTGCCTCCTTCCGGCATCGATTCGATCGCATTTCGGAGGAGGTTCACGAAAAGCTGAACGAGTTGGCTCGGGTCGCCGAGAATTCGCGGCAATTCATTAGGGTATTGTAGTTGAATCTTCACCCGTTGTTCCAGCGCAGATGGAGAATGAATGACGACGATGTCGTTAAGAAGGGGCGGTAGAGCCACGACGCTCAACTTCCCATCCTCGCTGGGTGCCATTAGGCGCAGCCTATCGGCTAAGCGAACGATACGAGACACCTCAAGTGGAAGTAGTCTAACTGCGGTGTCACGGTATTCGGGGTCATCGAATCGGTCGGGTAGCATCGAGATGAGGTTCGATATTGCCGCGAGCGGGTTTCTGATCTCGTGTGCGATGCCGGCGTAGAAACGCGCCATGATCGCAAAGTGCTCTACTCGCC
>JBBTPF010000106.1:0-8683 GCA_038066295.1 Candidatus Methylomirabilota bacterium
TCCAGCAGCGGAGCGCGATGGCGACTTTCTTCGCCGCCGGCACCGTGATCCGCGCGTCGAAGACGCGGAAGCGCCGCGCCTCGATCTCCTCGAGCAGCGCCAGATAGATCCGCCCCATGATCTCGGCCGCGACGAGCGACCGCGCGTCGGCCGCGGGGAAGCTCGCGGCGGCGAGCCGGTAGAAGCGCCGCGCGCGCTCCGCCTGGTGGGTCATGAGCCAGACGAACCGATCCGTGTAGCGGCCGGCGCGGAGATCGTCGGTCGTGACGCCGAACTTCCTCAGGTCCTCCTGCGGGATGTACACGCGCCCGGCGCGGGCGTCGGCGCCGACGTCGCGGATGATGTTCGTGAGCTGGAGAGCGGTGCCGAGATGGACGGCGTACTCCCGCGCTCGGGGGTCCGTGTAGCCGAAGATCTCGATGCAGCAGAGCCCGACGGCCGAGGCGACACGGTAGCAGTAGGGATAGAGGTCCTCCGCCGTCTCGTAGGCGACCCGGTCGAGGTCCATCTCGACGCCCTCGATGATCGCCTCGAGGGCCGGGCGCGGGATCGGGAACCGGCGTACCGCCGCCTGGAGCCGGCGGGCGATCGGGTGCTCGGGGACCCCGCCCGGCTCGTAGCAGCGCGCGACGTCCTCGCGCCACCGCTGGAGCTCCCGCCGCTGGGCGGGAGGCCCGGCGCCACGCTCGCCGCCCAGGTCCGCGACGTCGTCCACCGTGCGGCAGAACGCGTAGACCGCATAGAGCGCCGCGCGGCGCGCGCGCGGGAGCGCGAGGAACGCGTAGTAGAAGTTCGAGCGACTCTTCCGGGTGACGCGCGCGGCGAGGTCCGCGAGGCTCATGCCGTCTTCGACCCGCGCCGTCCGACGTAGCCGTGCGCGCGAAACCACTCCGCCGCGTCGCGGAGCGCCTCGCGCACGTCGGTCTGCGGCAGGCCGAGCTCGCGCACCGCCTTCGCCGCGCTGAAGTACATGCGCTTCCTCGCCATCCGCACCGCGGTCAGCGGCACCCGCGGCGAGGTCCCCGTCACGCGCGCCGCCGCCTCCATGGACGCCGCCGCGAGCCACGCCACGGCGTACGGAATGCGGATCCGCGGCGGGCGAATCCCGGCGATCGCCGCGAGCAGGAGGCCGATCTCCTCGAGCGGGAGGTTCCGGTTGCCCAGGATGTATTTCTCGCCGGGCCTTCCGTGCTCGGCGGCGAGCAGGTGGCCCCGCGCCACGTCCCGGACGTGGACGAGGTTGAGCCCGGTGTCGAGCGTGGCGAACATCTTCCCCTGGAGGAAGTCGACGACCATCTGGCCCGTCGGCGTGGGCTTCACGTCCCACGGGCCGACCGGCGCCGACGGATTGACGATGACGACCGGCAGCCCCTGCCGGGCGAACCCGAGCGCCACCTGCTCGGCCAGGAACTTCGAGGCCTTGTACGGGCCCACCATATCCGCGAGCGAGGCCGGCGTGTCCTCCGTGCCCGGCGTACCGTCCTCCGGGACTCCGAGCGCGCCGACCGTGGACGTGTAGACCACGCGGCTCACGCCGGCGTCGGCGGCGGCCTGGAGGATCGCCCGCGTGCCGCCGACGTTGACGCGGTGCAGCTCCCCGGCGTCGCGCGCCCAGAGGCGGTAATCGGCGGCGACGTGGAAGACGACCCTGACGCCCGTCACCGCCAAGCGCAGGGAGGCGGGATCGAGCAGGTCCCCCTCGCACACCTCGACGTCGAGCCCCGCGATCGCGCGGCGATCGCCCCGGGGCCGCGCCAGCACGCGCACCGAGTGGCCCTCGCGGAGGAGCTCGCGGACCACGTTCGCGCCGACGAACCCCGTGCCGCCCGTCACCAGCGCGTGGATCATGCGCGGGCGACCGCTCCGAGCGCCTTCGCGACCGCCTTCAGGGCCGCGTTGGTGCCGGTCCGGAGCGTCAGCGCGTCGGCGAGCGCGCCCGGGCGCGCGAGCGCGGCCCGGACCGCGCGCGCGGTCCTGACGCGCCCATCGGGCTCGACCACGGCGGCCAGGTCAGGCGGCACGCCGCGGTCCGCCGTGTCGGACACGCCCCGGATCACCGCCGCAGCCACGTCGTGCGCCCGCGCCCACTCGAGGATCGCAGCCGATTCCATGTCGCACGCGAGGGCCGCCGTCTCCAGCCAGAGCCGGGCTTTCGCCGCCCGCGTCGTCACGACCTCCGTCACCGTCGCGAGTGTGCCCGCCCGGGCGAGCCCGGGCACCGCCACGGTGGCGTACCGGGCACCGGTCGGGCCCAGGACCGCCTCGGGCACGACCAGGTCGCCCTCGGCCAGATCCGGCGACAGCGCGCCGCAGACGCCGGCCGAGATCACGAGCGCCGGGGGCGTCATGCGAGCGGCGCGCGATTCCAGGTGGCCGGCGCGCGGACCGACGCACAGGAGCTCGAGCACGCCTGCGCCGAAGTGGGGCCATCCGTCACCGGAGACGCGCGGCAGACCGAGCAGGCGCGCCAGGCTCGTCGCCTCGAGCTCGACCGCGGTGAGGACGGCGACGCGTGTCACGCGCCGGAGACCGGCTTCGAAGCTCCCTTGGCGCGGAGCCAGGCCGCGTACGAGTTGCCGGCCGCCGTGTCCTTGCCGGTGAAGTGGATCGTTCGGATGTCCGAGTACGGGACGTCGTAGGGGCCGTCGCCGGCGCGGTCGAACATCTGCACGACCGGCCGGGCCGCGTCGCCGCCGCGGTTGAACAGGTAGCCCTCGAGCCGGGAGCCGTCCATCATGATCAGCGTCACGTTGCCACGGTAGTCGAAGGCTCGTTCGACGACCTCCTCCAGCGAGATCCCGTCGCCGACCTCGGGCGCCCAGCCCTCGAGGCTCTCGTCGGTCATGCGGCCGCCCTCAGAACCTGCCGGTGATCGTGGCGACCACGGTGTCCCGGAAGCCGCGCCACGAGCCGAAGGTGTGGTGCACCGCCGTCGGCTCATACCCGCAGTGGACCATGCAGTCGCGGCACTTGTCGTTGCCGCTCTTGCGCCCGTAGTCCTCCCACCGCGTGGTCTCCATGAGCTCCTGGAAGGTCGCGGCGTAGCCTTCCTGCAGGAGATAGCAGGGGCGCTGCCAGCCGAACATGTTGTAGGTCGGGTTGCCCCACGGCGTGCACTCGAAGCCCTGCTTGCCCATGAGGAATTGCAAGAACAGCGGCGACTGGTTGAACTTCCAGCGCCGCTTCGGGTTCGACAGCATCCTGGAGAAGAGCTCGTGGGCCCGCTGGCGGCGCAGGAAGTGCTCCCGATCGGGGGCCTTCGAGTAGCTGTAGCCGGGCGAGATCATCATGCCCTCGACGCCGAGCTCCATCATCTCGTCGAAGAACTCCCGCATTCGGAGGGGGTTCGCGCCGTCGAACAGCGTCGTGTTGGTCGTCACCCGGAAGCCGCGCCGGACCGCCTCGCGGATCCCCTCGCCCGCGTGGTCGTAGACTCCGTCGCGGCACACCGCCTCGTCGTGCTCCTCGCGGAGCCCGTCCATGTGCACGCTGAACGAGAGGTACTTCGACGGCTCGAAGAGTCCCTCCGCGAGCTTCTCCGCCAACAGGAGCGCGTTGGTGCAGAGGTACACGTATTTCTTCCGCGCGACGAGCTCCTTCACGAGGGGCCCGATCTCGGGGTACATGAGCGGCTCGCCGCCCGGGATCGACACGATCGGGGCGCCGCACGCCTCGACGGCCCTGAGGCACTGCTCGACCGTGAGGTGCTTGCGGAGGATCTGCGCCGGGTACTGGATCTTGCCGCATCCCGCGCAGGCGAGGTTGCAGCGGAAGAGCGGCTCGAGCATGAGCACGAGCGGATAGCGCCGGCGGCCCCGCAGCCGCTGCGTGAGGACATAGGACGTCACCGCCCACACCTGGGACAGCGGAACGCTCATGCGCGCTGCGCTCCTCGATTCTCCAAGCCCGGCGCGCGGCCGGGCAGCCGGTGCAGGCATCGAATCGCCACGGCGATCGCGGCGTGGAGCGCCGAGCCGCTGGCCACGAGCGTCCATTCGCCGATCCACGCGGTCACAGCCAGGTTGAAACCGAGCACGACGTAGTATAGCGCGACTCCCGGCCAGACACGGCCGCCGCGGGCCGACTCCGCAACCGGAGCCCCGTGCGCCTGTTTCAGGCCACCCGCTCCGCCGCGGGCCGACTCCGCGACCGGAGCCCCGTGCGCCTGTTTCAGGCCACCCTCGGTCCAAGCCGACCCCGGCGCCCCCGCTACAAACAGATAAATCCCGACGCCGACGGTGCCGACGACGACCCAGCCGGCGAAATTGGACAACGGAACGCCGAAGTACACGCCGCCGTCGGGGTAGGAGAAGATCCGCCCGAGGAACCAGCGGTCCCCCCGCACGGCGAGCGGGTCGATGACGACGTCGAGCGCCATCATCAGCACCCCGGCGGAGAGCGCGAGGGCCCGGCGGGACGGCCGCCGGCGGCCGAGCGCCGCCCGGGCCAGGCAGAGCGCGGCGTACGCGAGGAAGGTGAAGGACAGGGCATCCACGAACGGGACGTCCGCGATGTAGAGCTCGCGGCCGCGCGTCGCACCCGTGTAGTGGTAGAGCCCGAACGGGATCCCGGTGCGCGTGGACGAGAACTCCGCGAGCCAGGCGACCGGCCACACCGAGGCGCCGAAGCCAAGGGTGCGCCGCCAGCCGAGGTCCGCGGCGCCGGCGACCAGGAAAAGGGCCAGAAACCCGAACACATAGGGACGGAGGCTCAGCGTGCCGAGGACCAGATCCATAAGAGCGTTTTCTCTCGCCGCGACAGCATGTTACCATCGGCGCTCGTGACAGGTCTTCGCGAAGCGATCGAGCGCGCCCGGGCATGGCTCCTCGCCCACCAGGCCGCCGACGGCCACTGGGTCGGCGAGCTCGAGGCCAATACCACCATCACCTCCGAGTCCCTCCTCCTCTGCCACCTGATCGACCGGGTGGACCGGCGCAAGGAGGCCAAGGCGGTGCGCTATCTGCGCCGGCGCCAGATCGCCGACGGCGGCTTCAACCTGTTCGAGGGCGGGCCCGCGAATCTGTCGGCGACGATCAAGGCGTACTTCGCGATGAAGTTGGCGGGCGTGAGCCCGGACGATCCCGCTCTGGTCGCCGCGCGGCAACGGATCCACGAGATGGGCGGACCCGTCAAGGCCGACGTCTTCACCAAGATCCTGCTGGCGCTCTTCGGCGAGTACGACTGGAACGGCGTGCCCGCGATGCCGGTGGAGGTCATGCTGCTGCCCCGCCCGTTCTTCCTGTTCAACATCTACGAGGTCTCGTACTGGTCGCGAACCGTGATCGTGCCGCTCCTGATCGTCATGGACCGGAAGCCGGTCAAGTGGCTCCCGCCCCACCTCGGCCTCGACGAGATCTGGCCGGAGCCCCGCGAGCAGACGAGCCTGCGCTTCCCGCGCATGCCGGAGCCCTTCTCGTGGCGCAAGCTCTTCTGGAAGAACTTCTTCATCGCCGTGGACGACGGGCTCAAGATCTGGGAGCGGTTCACGACGCGGCCCCTGCGCAAGCGCGCGGTCGAGGCCGCGCGGGCGTGGCTCGAGGAGCGCCTCGCCGTCCCCGGCGGGCTCGGCGGCATCTACCCCGCGATGGCGAACTCGATCCTCGCCATGCGGCTCCTCGGCTATCCCGACGACCACCCGCTCGTGATGGGGCAGATCAAGGAGATCGAGGCGCTGGCCGTCGAGGACGACGACGAGATCCACTATCAGCCCTGCCCCTCGCCGGTGTGGGACACCGCGCTGGCGGTGAACGGGCTCGTGGAGAGCGGGCTCGAGCCCGACCATCCCGCGCTCCGGCGCGCGTCGGAGTGGCTGATCGAGCGGCAGGTCCTGGTGACGGGCGATTGGCAGGTGAAGCGGCCGCACGTCCAGCCCGGCGGCTGGGCGTTCCAGTACCGCAACGACTTCTATCCGGACCTCGACGACACCGCGATGGTGCTGATGGCGCTCGAGAAGGTGCGCGGGCTCGGCGGCGAGGCCGCGCAGGCCGCCAAGGAGCGCGGGCTCGGCTGGTTGCTCGGCATGCAGGGCGAGGACGGCGGCTGGGCGTCCTTCGACGCGGACAACAACCGGCTCTATCTCAACAACATCCCGTTCGCCGACCACGGCGCACTCACCGACCCCTCGACCGAGGACCTGACGGGACGCGGCCTCGAGCTCCTGGGCACGCTGGGCTACGGGAAGGACTTCGAGCCGGCGCAGCGCGCGCTCCACTTCCTGCGCCACACGCAGCGGCATGACGGGCCCTGGGAAGGGCGCTGGGGCGTGAACTACGTCTACGGCACGTGGTCGGTCCTGCGCGGCCTCGCCGCCATCGGCGAGGACCTCCGCCACGAGTACGTCCAGCGGGCGGTGCGCTGGATCGAGCGCCACCAGAACAAGGACGGCGGCTGGGGCGAGACGTGCGAGAGCTACGACGACCCCGAGGTCGCCGGGATCGGCGAGTCCACGCCGAGTCAGACGGCCTGGGCGCTGCTCGCCCTCTTCGCCGCGGGTCGCGCGAGCGGCCCGGCGGTGGAGCGCGGCATCGAGTACCTGCTCCGCGCGCAGCGCCCGGACGGGTCCTGGGAGGACCGGTTCTGGAACGGGACGGGGTTCCCTCGCGTGTTCTTCCTGAAGTACCACCTCTACGCGAAATACTTCCCCCTCTGGGCGCTGGGGGTCTACCGCAGCGCCCAGGCATGACGGACCGACCGCTCCCGCGTGCGCTGCGCCCCCTGGACACCGTGGGCCGGCGGGCGATCGACGCCGTCGACTCGCTTGGCCGGTTCGGGACGTTCCTGGTCCAGGCGCTCGCCGCGATCCTGACGCCGCCCTTCAAGTTCTGGGCGTTCATCGACCGGATCAACTACATCGGCTATCGCTCGCTCCTGATCATCGTGCTCACCGGCGGCTTCACCGGGATGGTCCTGGGCCTGCAGCTCTACCTCACGCTCACCCGGTTCGGCTCGGAGGCGTACCTCGGCCCCGCCGTGGCGCTCTCGCTCATCCGCGAGCTCGGCCCCGTGCTCGCGGCGCTCATGGTCACCGGCCGCGCCGGCTCGGCGCTCACCGCCGAGATCGGCATCATGCGCATCACGGAGCAGATCGACGCGCTCACGGTCATGGCGCTGAACCCGGTCCGCTACCTCGTCGCGCCCTCGATCCTCGCCGGCCTCGTCACGTTCCCGCTGATGACGGCCATCTTCGACGTCGTCGGCATCTTCGGCGGCTACCTCGTCGGCGTGGAGCTGCTCGGCCTCTCCCAGGGCACGTACTTCGGCGAGATGCAGACCTTCGTGGACATGAAGGACATCATGACCGGGTTCTGGAAGTCGCTCTCCTTCGGCGTGGTCGTGACGTGGGTCTGTACCTACAAGGGCTTCAACGTCGGGCACGGCGCCGAGGGCGTCGCGAAGGCGACGACCGACGCGGTCGTCCTCTCATCGGTGCTGATCCTGGTCTGGGACTACTTCATGGGCTCGGTCCTGCCGTGAGCGTGGCCGTGCGAGCCGTAGGACGTCGCGGGGCTGGGGCCCCGCCGTTCGAGGCGAGCCTGTGAGCGTGGCGGTGCGAGCCGTAGGACGTCGCGGGGCTGGGGCCCCGCCGTTCGAGGCGAGCCTGTGATCAAGGTCGAGGCGCTGACCAAGTCGTTCGGCCGGCAGGCGGTGCTGCGCGGGCTCGACCTGGAGGTCGCGACGGGCTCGATCACGGTCATCATCGGACGCAGCGGCGGCGGCAAGTCGGTGCTCCTCAAGCACCTGATCGGCCTCCTGCGCCCCGACGCGGGGAGGGTCCTCGTGGACGGCGCCGAGATCACCGGGCTCCGCGGGCGCGCCCTCGACGAGATCCGGCGGCGCTACGGCGTCGTGTTCCAGGGCGGCGCCCTGTTCGACTCGATGACCTGTTTCGACAACGTGGCGTTCCCGCTCCGGGAGAAGCTGCACCTGCCGCGGCCGGAGGTCGCCCGGCGGGTCGAGGCGGCGCTCCAGCAGGTGGGCCTGGAGGGCATGGGCGCCAAGTACCCGGCCGAGGTCTCCGGCGGCATGCGCAAGCGCGTGGCGATCGCGCGCGCGCTCGTCACGGAACCCGAGATCGTCTTCTTCGACGAGCCGACGACCGGCCTGGACCCGATCCTCGTCAACACCATCCATCACCTGATCCTCGACCTCCACCGGAAGTTCCGGTTCACCGCCATCATGGTGAGCCACGAGATCCCGGAGATCTTCGAGATCGCCGACACCGTGGCCATGCTCCACGAGGGCCGGATCGCGGACGTGGGGCCGCCGGCAGCCATCCAGGCCTCGGCGAACCGAGTCGTGCGACAGTTCATCCGGGGGGAGCCGGAGAACGCGGAGGGACGTTGATGGAACGATCGCGCGTGAACATCGCCGTCGGGCTCTTCGTGGTACTCGGTATCGTGGCGCTGGGGTACCTATCGATTAAACTCGGTCGGGTTTCGTTCCTCGGCGCGACCGGCTACGTCGTCACCGCCGACTTCCCCTCGGTCGGTGGGCTCAAGCCAGGGTCGACCGTGGAGATCGCCGGCGTCGAGATCGGGCGCGTCGAGGCCATCGGCCTGGCCGACTATCAGGCCCGCGTGACGCTCCGGATCAACGCGGGCGTGAAGCTGCAGGAGGATGCGATCGCCTCGATCAAGACGAAGGGGCTGATCGGCGAGAAGTACCTGCGCATCAGCCCGGGCGG
>JBBTPF010000107.1:0-8620 GCA_038066295.1 Candidatus Methylomirabilota bacterium
CCCGGCTGCGGGCTCCCGTTCGGCCAGGGGCATCACATCCGCCACTGGGCGCACGGCGGCCCGACCACGCTCTCGAACCTCGCGCTGCTCTGTCGCCGGCACCACCGCGCGGTCCACGAGGAGGGCTACCAGGTGGATCGACACCCCGACGGCGAGCTCCGGTTCCAGCGCCCGGACGGGCGACTCCTGCCCGAGGTGCCGCCTCCCGTTGCGAGCCCCGCCGATCCCGTCCAGGCCCTCCGGGCGCGGCACGAGGCGCAGGGGCTCCGCCTCCACGCGCGGACGGCGATCCCTGGTTGGCTGGGAGAACCCCTGAACGTGGGCTGGGCGATCGACGTCCTGCATCCCCTGGCGGGGTAGAGGTCGGGGCGTGATCGTAAGACCGTCGTGGCCTACACGGGCTCCTGCTTGCTCGACGATCTCATGAGCCGCGCTTCCCTCCGCGCCGAGGGCTTCAGCGAGCTCGGCGCCCGGTGCGTGCGGAGGAGAGTGAGGGGCCGAGCCGGCTCTAGCGGCTGTCGAGCTTCCGCGCGATCTCCTGCGCCAGCGCTTCCAGGCGCTCGAGACGCACCTCGTGCCGCTCCGCCGCCTCGCGCAGTCGCGCCGGCGACGGCTCCGGGGCGCGCGCCGGCTCCCAGCCCTCCTCCCGGATCACGAGCTGCATCAGGTCCCAGCGGGCGTAGTGGCCGACCGAGTCGAAGTAGGCCTTGGCGAGGCGCCGCTCCGTCTGGTCCACTTCGGCCCAGACGATCGTCTCCTGCTCGAAGACGGGCTCCCGCGTGAACAGGCCCGACGGGTTGACGATGCAGGAGCCGCCGACCGCGAGGTTGTACTTCATGACGTCGCGGAGCTCGGCGGGGATCTCGGCGGGCGGCAGGTACCAGGACGACGAGACGACGAAGACCGAGTTCTCGATCGCGTGCGCCTTCACCGCCGGCTCCACGTCGCAACCGCGCGAGCCGGGCTCGGCCCGCTTGGCGCCGAGGTGACCGTCCATGGTCCACCAGCCCGGCCACACGGCGACGTGCAGCTCCTCGCCGCGGATCGCCATCGCCGCGCGCAGGAGCGTCATGTGGTGCTCGTAGCAGATGAGCCCGCCGACTCGGCCGATGTCCATGTCGAACGCGCGGATGTCGCGCGCGTCGCCCATCCCCCAGTAGACGCGCTCGGAGTGGGTCGGCATGAGCTTCCGGTGCCGGCCGAGCACGCGGCCGTCGCGCGAGAGCACGAGGAGCGTGTTGTACATCGTGAGGCTCCCCGGGCGGTCGTCCAGCTCGTTGAGCCCGATGATGCAGTTGACGTTGGCCCGGCGCGCCAGCTCTGAGAGCGCGTCCGTGTCCTCCGACGGGATCCGGACGGCCTCGCGCTGCATCGCCACGGTCAGCTCGGTCTCCCGCCGCACCGACACGGCGCCGCGCCAGTAGGGGTACGCGGACAAGAACGTCTCGGGGAACACGAGGAGGTCGAGCCCGAGGCGCCCGGCCTCGTCAAGGGTCTGGCCGATCTTCTTGATCGTGCCGCGCTTGTCCAGGAACTTCGGCGCGATCTGCGCCGCGCCGACCTTGATCCGCTCTCGCATCACGAGCCTCCGATCTTTGCTACACGGGGGCCTGCTTGCTCGACGGCTTCAGAAACTCGTAGACCACCGAGAAGTCCTTGCGCCCGAGGCCCTGCGAGGAGGCGAGGCGCAGCAGTTGCTGGGCGGCCGGCGCCACGAACACGGGCACACGGAGGTCGCGCGCCGCGCTGACCGCGAGCCCGAGGTCCTTCGCCATCAGGTCGGTCATGAAGCCTGGCGCGTAGTCGCGGTTCGCCGGGGCTTTGGGCACCAGGCCGGGCACCGGGTGAGCGTGCTCCATCACCCAGGTGTTGCCCGAGGACTTGGCAATGACGTCGGTCAGGATCTTCGGGTCCACGCCGAAGCCTTCGGCGATCCTGAACGCCTCGCTCACCGCCACGGCGGCGACGCCGGCAATCAGGTTGTTGCATATCTTAGCCACTTCCCCGCTCCCCACGGGCCCCACGTGGATGATGTTGGCGCCCAGGCAGGCGAGCACCGGCTTCGCTTCCTCGAAGTCGCGTGCCTCGCCGCCGACCATGATGGCGAGCGTGCCGTCCTCGGCGCGCGGCACGCCGCCCGAGACGGGCGCGTCGATGAAGCGCACCCCGCGCTTCTTCGCGGCCTCGGCCACCCGGCGGGACGCCGTCGGATCCGCAGTGGACATGTCGATGCAGAGGCGGCCGGACCCGATCCCGTCGAGCACGCCGCCCGTCCCGAGGTAGGCGGCCTCGACGTGAGACGACGAGGGTAGCATGGTGATGACCGCTTCACTCGCCTTCGCGGCCTCCGCCGCCGAGCCGGCGCGCGTGGCGCCCCGCTTCACCGCGCCCTCGAGCATCACCGCCACGATGTCGTAGGCGACGACGCTGTGGCCCTTCTTCAGGAGGTTCGACAGCATCGGCTGCCCCATGGTCCCCGTCCCGACGAACCCGATCTTCATTGACGCACTCCTTCTCCTCCCGGCCATCCCAGGAGCTTGACGATCGCCGTGTGGTCGGCCATCGGCGCCCCCATCCGCCCCGTGCCGATGAAGCCCACGGTGGTCATCGGTCTTCGAGCGCGAAGTCGTGGGCGAGGTCGTGCCAGATCATGACGAGCGAGCTATCATCGCGGGGTGCGCGAAGTCCGTCAAGCCCCCTCGATGGCCCACGGCTTCGTCCTGATCGGTCTCGCGGCGGTCTCGTGGGGCACGACGGGCTCCGTGATGACGGTGCTCTGGCGGAGCGCCGCGGCGAGCCCCTTGCTGGTCGGCACGGCGCGACTCTGGATCGCCGCCGCGCTGCTTGTCCTTGTCGCGGGGTCCGCGAGAACGGCTTGGACCGTGGGTGGCCCGAGACAGGCACGCTCCGTGACGGGTCGCGACATAGCGCGCTGTGTCCTGATGGGCGCGTGCATGGCGGGCTACCAGGCGGCCTATTTCACCGCCGTCACGCTCAGCGGCATCGCCGTCGCCGCGCTCATCGCGATCTGCTCGGCGCCCCTCATGATCGCCGCGCTGGCGTCGTTCGCCCTCGGGGAAACGCTGGGTGGCCGGGTCCGCCTGGCCCTCATCCTCGGTGTCATCGGCACGGCGCTCCTGATCGCCTTCCCCCGCGGCTCGCTCGACCTCTCGCCACGCTTCGTCGCCGGCGCGCTCCTGGCGCTCGCTGCGGGACTCGCCTACGCGCTCTACGTCATCCTCGCCAAGGCGACGCTCGCGCGCATGGCGCCGCTGCCGCTCACCGCCCTCACCTTCACCGCCGGCGCCGTCCTCCTGACGCCGGCAATTCTCTGGACCGAGGCGCCGCTCCGCCAGCTCGCCCTCGGCTGGCCCTGGCTGCTCTACCTCGGCGCCGTCACCACTGCGGCAGCGTACGCGATCTACAGCATGGGGCTTCGACGGGTGCCGGCCTCGGTCGCGGGCATCGTCACGCTGCTGGAACCCCTGACCGCGACGCTCCTCGGCGTCCTCATCTTCGGCGAGCGGCTCGGCTCCGCCGGGACCGTGGGCACGCTGCTGCTCTTGTCGGCGCTCGGCCTCCTGGCCACGGGTGCGAGCCGGCAGGCAAACTGATCCCTCATTGTTTTGGCCCCTCCTCGAGTGGAGGGCGCAAGCAGGGCTGGGACCTCCCCCTGGGGGTCGGCATCGCCCAGGGCTACGCGACGATCGGCGCGATCGGCTTCGAGGGGCGCTGGGACTACGGGGCCATCGGCACCGTGACGAACCTCGCCGCGCGGCTCAAGGGGCTGGTGAAGCCCGTCCCGACTTTCAACGTGGTCGGGCTCAAGCCTGGCGCGTAAGCGCCTCCCGAACGCCGCGCGTCAGAGCGGCAGGACCGGCCGGCTGACCGCGCGGCTGAAGGTGCAGTTGGGGACGACCGCGGAGTGCTTGCCGGGACCGCCGGCGACGATCACGAGCACGTCGTCCGGCGACGAGACCTGGGGCAGGAGCGCCTCGTCGTCCGTCACGGCACTCATCCACGCGGGCCAGTCCTGCATGCCCCACATGCCGCCGAGCTTGAGCGTGCGGAGGGGCAGCCGCGCGTGCTCGAAGACGAAGCGCTGGACGTCGGCGCGCGTGAACCCGTCGCCGGCGATCGTCGCCGCGTGCTCGGGGCCCAGCACGACCAGCAGCTGGCTCTGGGCGAGGAACCAGCCGACGTTCGAGCCGAGCGACACGGCGGTGTCGGCGATCGTGGCGAGAATGCCGGCCGCCGTGGTCGAGACGTGGTCGTTGACGTTGTGGGGCGCCTCGCCGCCGAAGACGGTCACGGCGTCGTCCTCGCGTAGCGGGCCCCAGGGCGAGGCGTCGGCGCGCTCGGCGATGCAATACGAGAACTTCGCCGGGCTCCCCTGGGTCGCCATGTCGTGGCGGCCGGGCGTGGCACCGCCGACGTTTAACAAGATAAGGCGGATCGCGCGCCCGATCGTCGCGTTCGCGCGGAAGCCCGGCCCGAAGCACCCGCTCCCCGCGTGGACGCCGAGCCCGGCGGCGATGGGGCCGTGGACGATGAGGAGCGGCGCAACGGGATGGGTCGTCGCCTGGACGCCGTAGAGGTTGAAGGCCGGCTCGAGCATCGCCTGGACGGCGGCGACGATCACGGGAAACGACGCGGCCTCGCACCCGGCCATGACGGCGTTGACCGCGAGCTTCTCGAGCGTCGCCTGGCGCCAGAGCGGCGGCATCGCGCCGAGCGAATGGTCGGGGGCGGCGCCGCCCAACATCGCGGCGACGCGCTGCTCGGTCGGCGGGATGATCGGCAGGCCGTCGCACCAGCCGCGCTCGCAGAAGGCGGCGAGCACCGCCTGCGGGTCGTCGTCCGTTGCAGCGAGGTCCGCGAGACCGGCTTGGACCGAGGGCGGCGTGCTACCGGCACGTGGGGCTCCGACACGCCCGGTCTCGCCGCTCGTTGCTGCCTCCGGCGTACCGAGCACACTGGCGAGCTGCTCGACGGCCTGGTGCGCCTTCCGCACGACCGACTCGGGCCGCTCGCCCCCGAGCGGGTGCTGGACGACGAGCAGCGGCAGCCCCGACACGCCGAGCGCCGCGAGCTCGCTCACCGCGAGCCCCTGGAACGCCGTGGTCCCGATCAGCCCGGCGGGTGTGCCGATCTTGGCGATCTCGATGGCGTCGTGGAGACTCCACGACGTGCACGACCCTCAGTCGCCGGAGCCGGCGAAGACGAGGTCGCACTCCTTCGCCAGCTCGGCGAGTGTCCCGGCTAAGGCGGGCACCGCCGCGTTCCCCTTGCGCCGCCGCACGATGGCCCCGACCCCGTACCGCGCGCGCAGGAGCGTCCCGATCTCGTCGGCGAGACGGTCGAAGTTGTGCTTCGTGTTGTCGATGAAGCCCACCGTGAGCCCCGTGAGGTCCGCGGGCAGCCGCGGCGCGGTGAAGTTCTCGGCCCGGACCTGCCCGACGGGGCTCAGCACGCGGACGCGGGTCATGAGTGCCTCCGCTTGATGCCGGTCGACCGCGCGAGCAGCCGCCCGAGGTTGTCGTGCAGCTCGACGAGGATCGAGCGCTTGATGGACACCTGGACCGACTCCACCGGCTCCTGGCTGCCGGCCCGGTGGATCACCAGCGTGCCCGTGAACTCCTGCGCGCGCTCGTCGGTGGACGCCAGGCCTCGCAGCGTGAGGACCTCCCAGCCGTCTGCCATGGGCGCTATCTTACCCCAATGGTCATCGCGCACGACGACCGTGAAGCGCTGGAACGCCAGCGGCGGCTCGACGACAGGGTATGATGGTCCGGGCATGGGCTCCGAACCCAGCGTGACCGTTCTCAACGATCCCGATGAGCTGGCCGAGACGGCCGCCCGGCTCGTCGTCGAGGCCGCCGCCGAGGCGATCGCGGCGCGCGGCCGATTCACGATCGCGCTCGCCGGCGGAGCCACGCCGCGGGCGACGTACGCGAAGCTCGCGGTCTCGCCCTTCTGCGACCGGGTGGACTGGAGCCGGACCTGGGCGTTCTTCGGCGACGAGCGCGCCGTTCCGCCCCAGCATCCCGACTCGAACTACGGGATGGCGCACGCCGCGCTCCTCTCGAAGGTGCCCCTGCCGGAGGCCCAGGTCCTGCGCATCCGCGCCGAGGCCGAGGACCCTGAAGCGGCAGCCGGCGAGTACGCGAAGGCGCTGGCCCGCGTGTTCGCCACGCGGCGGGGCCAGCTCCCGCGCTTCGACGTGATCCTCCTCGGCCTGGGCGTGGACGGGCACACCGCCTCCCTGTTCCCGGGCTCGCCCGTGCTCAAGGAGGTGTTCCGGACCGTCGCGGCCGTGCACGCCGGAGCCGCGGCGATCCCGCAGCGGCTCACGCTCACGTTCCCCGTGCTCAACACCGCCGCGCGCGTCGTCTTCCTCGTGGCGGGCGCCGAGAAGGCGAAGGCCGTGAGGGCGGTGCTCGTCGAGGGCGCGTTGCTGCCCGCCGCGATGGTCCGGCCGGACGCCGGCGAGCTCGTGTGGCTCCTCGACCGCGCCGCCGCGGCGCTCCTCCCTGCCGAGGCCGGGTAGGTGCGCATTGCGGTCGCGGCGGACCACCGGGGCTTTCCGCACAAGGAGCCGCTGATCCAGGCGCTGGGCCGGGACGGCCACGAGGCCGTGGACCTCGGCACCTCGTCCACCGAGCCCGTGGACTATCCCGACTACGCGCGGGCCGTCGGCGCCGCGATCCGCGAGGGGCGCGCCGACCTCGGCATCCTCGTCTGCGGCAGCGGCGCGGGCGTCTCGATCGCCGCGAACAAGCTGCGCGGGATCCGCGCGGCCCTCTGCCACGATCTCTTCACCGCCCGCCAGGCGCGCGAGGACGACGACGCCAACGTCCTCTGCCTCGGCGCGCGCGTCGTCGGCGTGGACCTGGCGATCGCGCTCGCGCGCGAGTTCATCCGCGCGCGTTTCTCCTGCGCCGAGCGCCACGCGCGGCGCCTCGCCAAGGTTCGCGAGCTCGAGTCGAGCGGCGCCTGATGCCGGCGCCCGATGAGCCCTTCTCGCTCGTCATCTTCGGCGCGTCGGGCGACCTGACGCGCCGCAAGCTCGGGCCCGCGCTCTGGAGCCTCTACGCGGGACGCACCCTGCCCGAACCGTTCGCGATCGTCGCCACGGGCCGCACGGAATTGAGCCCGGACGAGTTCCGCCGGCGCATGCGGGACGCGATCGGCGAGTTCGCCCGCGTCCAGCCGCCCTCCGAGCACGTGTGGGAGCGGTTCGCGGCGGCGTTGTCGTACGTGGCGGGCGACCCGACCGACCCGGCACTCTACGGAGGGCTCGAGCGCGCGCTCGTGGGCATCGAGGCCGCGCGGCCCGGTCCCGCGAACCGCCTCTACTACTGCGCCACGCCCCCGAGCCTCTACGACGACATCATCGCGAACCTCGGCGCCTCCGGCCTCGCGCGCGGCAGCGCCGGCGGCGTCTCCCGGATCGTCGTCGAGAAGCCCTTCGGACGCGACTACGAGAGCGCCCGCGCGCTCGGCCGCCGGCTCGCCGCGGAGTTCCGCGAGGAGCAGATCTACCGGATCGACCACTACCTCGGCAAGGAGACCGTCCAGAACATTCTCGTGCTCAGGTTCGCGAACGGCATTTTCGAGCCCCTCTGGAACCGCAACCACGTCGCCGAGGTCCAGATCACCGTCGCCGAGTCGCTCGGGGTCGAGACGCGCGGCGCGTACTACGAGGAAGCGGGCGCGCTGCGCGACATGATGCAGAACCACCTGCTCCAGCTCCTGTGCCTCATCGCGATGGAGCCGCCGGTGTCCTTCGACGCCGCGCCGGTCCGCGAGGAAAAGAACAAGGTGATGCGCGCGATCCGCCCCATCGACGCGCACCGGGTCCGGGAGGTCGCGCTGCGCGGCCAGTACGGCCCCGGGTTCGTCGACGGCCGGCCCGTGCCCGGCTACCGGCGGGAGAAGGGCGTGGCGCCAGAGTCGAAGACGGAGACGTACGCGGCGCTGCGCCTCCTCGTGGACAACTGGCGCTGGGCGGGCGTGCCCTTCTACCTCCGGACGGGGAAGCGGCTCGCGAAGCGGGTGAGCGAGATCGCGATCCGCTTTCACCGCACGCCGCACATGATCTTCCGCCGGAGCCCGGCGGGCGTCGAGGCGAACACGCTCGTGATCCGGATCCAGCCCGACGAGGGGATGGCGCTGACGGTCGCGGCGAAGACGCCGGGCCCCGACCTCAAGCTGGGTCCGGTCCGGCTCGACTTCCACTACGGCGAGGTGTTCGGGGGCGAGCCGCCCGAGGCGTACGAGCGGCTGCTCCTGGACGCGATCCACGGCGACCCGACGCTCTACGCGCGCGGGGACTGGGTCGAGCACGCGTGGCAGCTCCTCGGGCCGGCGCTCGATGCATGGGCCGAGGACCCGGCGGTGGAGCTGCTTCCGTACGAGGCCGGGGCGTGGGGGCCCGCGGAGGCTGACGCCTTCATCGCCCGCGATGGCGGCGTCTGGCGCACGCCCTGAAGCGCGCCCCTTCAGCGTCCTGGCTCAGAAGCTCGCTGACGAAATCGCCGGGCGAGGGTGGGGCCGACGGACAGGTGCGGCAGGGGTCGGCGGGACTCGTTCCCTCCCGCTGGCCGCGGACCCCGCG
>JBBTPF010000107.1:8630-10164 GCA_038066295.1 Candidatus Methylomirabilota bacterium
CCCCCCCCCGCCGCGCGCGACGAACGCGGCTCCCACGAACTAGCGTTTCTTGCCGTCGCCGGGGTGGTAGTAGGAGTGGTAGTACCGGTAGTAGTCGTAGTAGTAGCCGTCGCGCTTCAGGTTCACGCTGTTCATCAGCACGCCGAGGATCCGGCCCTTCACCGCCTCGATCTGCCCGACCGCCCGCCGCACGACCTCGTGCGGCACTTTCCCCACGTGGATGACGAGGATGATGCCGTCCGCGATCGCGGCGAGCGCGATCGCGTCCGACACGGAGACGATGGGGGGCGAGTCGAGGAGGACCAGGTCGAAGTCCGCCGCCGCACCGTCGAGGCACTCGCGCATCCGCTGGGAGCCGACGAGCTCGGCGGGGTTCGGCGGCACCGCGCCGCTCGTGAGGACGAACAGGTTGGGGACCGCCGTCGGCTGGGCGACGTCGGTGAACGGCAGCCCCTCGAGGAGCGCCGTCGTGAGCCCCCGGCCGTTGTTGAGGCCGAAGATCCGGTGGAGCGTGGGCCGACGGAGGTCCGAATCCACGACGCAGACGCGCTGGCCCGCCTGCGCGGCGACCACGCCGAAGTTCGCGACCGTCGTGCTCTTGCCCTCGCCCGGCGACGAGGACGTCACGACGACCGTACGGCACTTGTGGTCGAGCCCCGCGAACTGGATGCTCGTCCGGAGCGTCCGGTACGCTTCGGCAGCCTGGGACTTCGGGTCCGAGTGCGCGACGAGCGGAGGGGGGCCCGGGTGAGCGGCGGGGGCGGACTTCGCGCGGCTCGCCATGTCAGCGCTTCCCCTGGAAGACCGGGACGATGGCGATGACCGGCAGGCCGAGGTAGCGCTCGACGTCGTCGGGCGTCTTGATCGTCGTGTCGAAGTACTCGATCGTGAGCGCGACGCCGACGCCCACGAAGAGGCCGACGAGGACGCTGACGATCAGGTTGATCGCCTTGCGCGGCCGGACGGGAGTCCTCGGCACCGTGGCGTCCTCGATCACGCTCACGTTGTTGGTGTCGAGCCCGCCCGTCACGCCCGTTTCCTTCAAGCGCTTGAGCACGGCCTCGTAGAGCTGCTGGTTCGAGTCGGCCTCGCGCTGGAGGTTCAGGTACTGGATCTCCTTCTCGCTGAGGTCCTGCCCCTCCTGCCGCAGCCGGTTGACGTTCCCGAGGAGCGTCTCCTCGCGGGCCTTCGCCACGCGGGACTCCGTCTGGACGGCGCGGAGCATCGTCTTCATCTCGGCATCGATCTTCAGGCTCACCTGGTCCATCTGGGCCTGGACCTTGAGGAGCTCCGGGTGCCGCTCCTTGTAGATCTTGAGGAGCTTCGCCCGCTGCACCTCGAGGTCGGACGCCTCCGCCTTGAGCTTCTGGATGAGCGGGTTGTCGGCGACCGTGAAGATCGTCTGGGCGCCGATCCGGTCGGCCGCGATGCGGGTGAGCTCGTTGAGCTTGGCCTCGATCGTGAGCCGCTGCGCCTGCGCCTCGAGGTACGCCTTGTTGAAGTCCATGATCTTCTGCGCGGTGATCTTCCGCTG
>JBBTPF010000108.1:0-6578 GCA_038066295.1 Candidatus Methylomirabilota bacterium
CGGTCCCGCTTCGGGCGCCCCCATACAGCTTCAGCGGCGGCAGCGGCGGTCGCGGGCGCAAGTGGGCCTCTGGCCGACCGGTAGTGTCTGAGCCGCAGAGGCGATCATGACGGTAGTTCCGTCGAAGTAGCCGGCCCGTGTATAATCAGTGACCGGCCTCGAATGATCGAAGTCCAGAACCTGACCAAGCACTACGGCCCGGTCACCGCGATCCGTGACGTGTCGTTCAGCGTCGCGCCGGGCGAGATCGTCGGCTTCCTCGGCCCCAACGGGGCGGGGAAAACGACGGCGATGCGCATTCTCGCCTGCTTCATGCCCGCGACGAGCGGCTCGGCGCGCGTCGCTGGCTACGACGTGTTCCGGCAGTCCATGGAGGTCCGCCGGCGCATCGGGTACCTGCCGGAAAACGTGCCGCTCTACACGGACATGCGGGTCGCGCCGTACCTCGACTTCGTCGCCGAGGTGAAGGGCGTCGGTCGCGGCGAGCGGAGGCGCCGGGTCGCGGAGGTGATGGAGCGCTGCCTCATCACCGACGTCCAGAACCGGCTCATCGGCAAGCTCTCGAAGGGGTACCGGCAGCGCGTCGGGCTCGCCCAGGCGATCGTCAGCGACCCCGAGGTGTTGATCCTCGACGAGCCCACGATCGGCCTCGACCCGCGCCAGATCACCGAGATCCGGTCGCTCATCAAGTCGCTCGCCGGCCAGCACACCGTGATCCTCTCGACGCACATCCTGCCGGAGGTCTCGATGGTGTGCGGCGGTGTCGTCATCATCAACAAGGGCTCGATCGTCGCGCAGGGCCCGATCGACACGCTCGTCCAGCAGTTCTTCCCGACCGCGCGCGTGGAGGTGGAGATCGTCGGGCCGCCCGCGGCGGTGCGGAGCGGGATGCGCGGAATCCCCGGGGTCGTGTCGGTCGAGGAGCTGGCCGTCACGAACGGCGCCGGGCGGTACGTCGTGGAGTCGCCCCGGGAGCGCGACGTGCGCGGCGAGATCTTCCAGGTCGCGGCCCAGCAGCAGTGGAAGCTGCTCGAGCTCAAGCGGGTCGGGACGACGCTGGAGGAGGTCTTCATCCGGGTCGTCGCCGGCGAGCAGGCGTCGGAGGAGGGCGACGCGTGAGGGCCTGGTCGATCTTCAAGAAGGAGATGCGCCTCTACTTCACGTCGCCCATCGCGTACGTGGTGGGGACGATCTTCCTCCTGATCGCGGGCTACTTCTTCTACAACATCTTCGCGTTCTTCACGCTCGCATCGATGCAGTCGGCGATGAATCCCGCGATGGCGCGGGACATGAGCGTGACCGACGGCGTCATGCGCCCGCTCTTCTCGAACATCAGCGTCATCCTGCTCCTGCTGATGCCGCTGATCACGATGCGCCTCTTCGCCGAGGAGCGGCGCTCGGGCACGATCGAGCTCCTCCTGACGTACCCGGTGCGCGACGGCGCGGTGCTGGCCGGAAAGTACCTCGCGGCCCTGGCGCTCTACGCGCTCATGCTGGCGCTCACGCTCTCCTACCCGGGGATCGTGCTGTACTTCGCGCGGCTCGAGTGGGGTCCACTCCTGACCGGGTACGTGGGGCTCCTCCTGATGGGCGCCACGTTCCTCGCCGTGGGCATCTTCGCCTCGTCGCTGACCGAGAACCAGATCGTCGCCTCGATCACGACCTTCGGGATCCTCCTGATCCTGTGGATCATCGGGTGGAGCGCGGACTACGTCGGGGGCGTCTGGGGCAAGGTGCTCCAGCACCTCTCGATCCTCGAGCACAACGACAATTTCGCGAAGGGCGTGCTCGACACGAAGGACATCGCGTACTACCTGAACTTCATCGCGCTGGCGCTCTTCCTCACCCTGCGCTCGCTCGAGGCGCGGAGGTGGAAGGGGTGATCCGGAAGCTCCTGGACTGGGGCGGGTACGCCGGCCTCGCGGCGCTCGCGGCCGGCGCGATCCTGCCGTTCGCGCGGCCGGAGTGGGCCCACTATCGCGGGTTCCTCGTGCTCGCCGGCGCGCTGCTCGTCGCCGCATCGCTGCTGGGGCGGATCGAGGACTACCGCGACTTCCTGGGCCGCCGCGCGACGCGGTACGGGGTGAATGCCGCCATCATGGTCCTGCTGGTCCTCGGCGTCACGGGTCTCGTCCAGGCGCTTTCGTTCCAGCACGGCTGGCGCTGGGACCTCACGGAGACGAAGCGCTTCAGCCTCTCGCCGCAGACGATCCAGGTCCTCGGAAGCCTCAAGAGCGAGGTGAGCGCCGTCGGCTTCTTCCGCGGCGACCAGCCGGGCAAGCGCGTGGCGGAGGACCTCTTCAAGCAGTACGCCCGCCACGGGAAGGGGCGCTTCACGTGGCGGACCGCGGACCCGGACCGCGAGCCCGGCCTCGCGAAGCGCTACGCCATCGAATCCTACGGCATGATCGTGCTCGAGACAAAATCGAAATCGGAGAAGGTGCTCGACGCGGAAGAAGAAAAGCTGACGAACGCGCTCGTCAAGGTGACCCGGGAGGGCAAACGGGTTGTGTACGTGGTGCAGGGCCATGGTGAACACGAGCTCACCAGCACCGACCGCGCCGGATTCAGCGAGGCGAAGGCCGCGATGGAGCGGACGAACTACGAGGTGAAGCCGCTCGTCCTCGCGCGCGCGGGCAAGGTCCCGGACGACGCCTCGGTCGTCATCGTCCCCGGGCCGAAGAACGACCTCTTTCAGCCCGAGCTCGACGCGCTCGACGCGCACATCGACAAGCGCGCGGGCAAGGTGCTGGTCATGGTCAACCCGTTCCAGAACGAGGGCCTCAAGAAATACCTCGTGAAGTACGGGTTCGTGCTGGACAACGACCTCGTCGTCGAGGAGAACCCGATCGGCCGGCTCTTCGGGATCGGGCCCGAGGTGCCCATCGTCCAGCAGTACGAGCGCCACCCGATCACGCGGGACCTGGCCGGCGTGAGCACGCTCTTCCCCCTGACGCGCTCGATCGGCCCCGTGAGCCCGCAGCCCAAGGGCCTGAGCTTCGACCCGCTCGCGCGGACGAGCCCGCAGAGCTGGGGCGAGACGAACCGGCAGGAGCTCGACCGGGGCGTGGCGAAGCCCGACCCGGGCGATCCGAAGGGTCCGCTGACGGTCGCGGCCGTCGCCACGAAGGACAAGGCGCGGCTCGTGGTCTACGGCACCTCGAACCTCGCGGCCAACCAGTTCCTGAACCTCCAGGGCAACCGCGACTTCTTCCTCAACACGGTGAGCTGGCTCGCCGAGGAGGAGGACCAGATCTCGATCCGCCCGAAGGATGCCCGGCAGACGCCCGTGTTCATGAGCAGTCAGCAGGCGCAGGCCGTCTTCCTGCTGCCGGTCGTGGTGCTGCCGGGGCTCGCGCTCGTCGGCGGCATCGTCGCCGTCGTCCGCCGCCGCGCCGCGAAGTAGTCCCGCCATGCGCTGGCAGACGACCGCGGTCCTGGCCGTGCTCCTGATCGCCCTGGGAGCCTTCTACTACGTCTACGAGATCAAGGGCGGTCCGGCGCGCGAGCAGGCCTCGGCGCAGAAGGGGCGGCTCTGGACGGTCGAAGCCGCGGACGTCACCGAGGTCGCGCTCAAGCGCGGGGACGAGACCGTCAGGCTCAAGCGCGAGGGCGACGGCTGGCAGATGCTCGAGCCCGTGAAGGCACGGGGCGACCGCGGCCGGGTGGACGAGACGCTCACGACGCTCGTGACGGCGCGCGTCGACCGCGAGATCGAGCCGGCGCCGAAGCAGCTGGGCGAGTTCGGGCTCGAGAAGCCCGGCGCCGAGGTCACGCTCCGGCTGAAGGACGGCAAGCAGCTCGGCCTGGCGCTCGGCGCCAAGAGTCCGACGGGCGTCTGGGTCTACGCGCGCCAGACGGACAAGCCCGCGGTGTTCGTCCTCGGCGAGAGCGTGCTCCGCGATGCCACGCGCCCGCTCGACGACTTTCGCGACAAGACCGTGCTCGCGTTCGACCCGAAGAGCGTCTCGGCGGTCGAGATCGTCACGCGCGACGAGACGCTCGCGGTCGAGCGGGCCGAGGGCAGGTGGACGCTCACCCGACCCGTCGCGCTCCCGGCCGACGGCGACACGATCGCCGACTTCTTCGAGAAGCTCCAGGCGCAGAAGGTCAAGGCGTTCGTCGCCGAGGCGCCGAAGTCGCTCGCCCCCTATGGGCTCGAGCGCCCCGTCCGCGTCGCGATCCACACGGGACGGGACAAGGACCGCGCGACGCAGTCGCTCCTCCTCGGCAACGTGGACAAGGCGAAGCAGGGCGTGTACGCGATGCGGCCCGGCGAGGCGTCGGTGCTGCTCCTGCCCGAGCCGGTCTGGACGGCGGTGCCGAAGAACGTCGGGGCGCTGCGCAGCAAGGCGGTCGTGGAGTTCGAGCGCGACAAGCTCACGCGGATCGACCTGGAGAGTCCGAAGGGGACGGTGACGCTCGTGCGCGAGGGCAGCCGCTGGCGCATCGCGGCGCCGGAGACGCTGCCCGCCGACCAGGTGGAGGCGGGCGCGATCCTGTTCAAGCTCCGCGAGCTCCGCGCTCAGGGGTTCCTCGCTGACGACGCCGCCGGCGTCGCGCGTTATCTCGGCAAACCCACCGTGCGCGTGACGCTCACCGAGCAGGCGGCCGCGTCGAAGACCCTCCTCCTGGCGCCGTCGCCCGACCGCCGCGGCGGCCGGCCGAGCGCGTACGCGGCCCTCGCCGGCAAGGGCCCGGTCGTGCTCGTGGACGCGAAGACGCTCGAGGAGCTCAGCCGGTCGGCGACCGATCTCAGGGACCGCACGTTCCTGCCCGGGCTCGATCCGAAGGACGTCACGCGCCTGCGGGTCCTCGCGGGCGGCCAGGCGGTGGTCGTCGAGCGGAGCGGGGAGGCCGACTGGAGGTTCGTGGACGGCGCCAAGGGCGCCGCGAAGGGGACGAGCGTCGAGAACCTGCTCTACACGCTGCGCGCGCTCAAGTGGAAGGAGATCGTGGCACCGGGCAGCCAGGAGGCGGCGAAGTACGGGCTCGACGCCGCCACGTTCGAGGCGACGCTCCTGCGCGCCGACGGCTCGGAGATCGCGACGGTCCTGGTCGGCAAGCGCGAGGGGGAGCGGATCTACGCGAAGCTCAAGGCGCTGCCGGCGATCTACGCGGTGGACCCGCAGGCGCTCGGCCAGCTGCCCAAGGTGCCCGACGACTTCAAGGGGTAGCCGTCGGGGCGCGGATCCGCGCCCGCACCCGCTCGATCAGCGCCTGCACGTGACTCTCGAAGAACGCCGAGGCGAATCGCTCGTCCCAGTACGCGCCGTGACTGTCCGCTCCGCAGCGCGCGCAGAGCTCGAGGACCCGCGCGCGGCTCACGCGCTCGACGCGGAGCTCCGGGACCCGGCCGTCGATCCGCGACTCGAACCCGTCCCACTCCGCCAGGGTGTAGTAGGAGTCGCCCTCGTAGAGGAAGATCGCTCCCGGCGCGCGGAGGCGCTCGCCGAGATGGGCGATCTCCTGCGCCCGCCGCTCGCGCACCGCCGTGGAGTGAGGGAGCTTGCCGTGGCACGCCGGCGCGAAGCCGAGCACGCCGCCGACCGTGGGATAGGTGAAGGCGACCGCCTGGAGCGAGCCCCAGCCGCCGCAGCTCTGCCCCGCCAGGATGATGTTCTCGAGCGGGACGCCGCGCTCCCGATGGAAGTGCGCCACGGCGGACTCGATGTAGGCCGAGTGGTCCACGGCCGTCAGGCTGGTCGTGTTGCGGACCTGTGAGAAGACGACGACGTCGGGGTTCCGGTCCGCGGCCATCTTGAGGATCGGCGGGGTGACGGGCCGGTAGGTCCCCGCCTGGGCGCTCGAGAACCCGTGGTTGTGGATGATGACGATCGTCGTCGCAGGATTCAGACGGGGGTCCAGGCGGCGCCCGGCGAAGTCGCCCTCGACGGGGAACGCGCAGGCACCCGCGACGAGCGCCAGGAGGACCGGGGCGAGCGCGCGGCGGAGCATCGCGGCCGGCGCCCTTCAGGCGGGCAGGCCGATCTCGCGGCAGCGCGGCTCGGTGCGCGGGGAGATCGGGGTCGCCGCCTTCGTCTGCGCCGTCGTCATCGAGCACCTCTTCCGGAATTCCCGTTCGGGCTCGGGCAATTCTAGCGCACTCACCGCCATCGGGGTACCATGAACGCCGTGAACGACGACGCGATCTACCTCCGGCAGCTCGAGCTCGGGCCGATGCAGAACTTCGTGTATCTCGTCGGCGACCCGGTGACCCGCGAGTGCGTCGTCGTGGACCCCGCCTGGGAGATCGACACGCTCGTCGAGACCGTGGAGGCGGACGGCATGCGGCTCACGGGCGCGCTCGTCACGCACACCCACCAGGACCACGTGGGGGGGAGCCTGGAGAGCTGGGGCATGCCGGGGCGGATCCCGGGCATCGAGGAGCTGCTCGAGCGCATCGCGGCGAAGGTCTACGTCCACAAGGCCGAGCGTGAGTTCCTGAAGGGCTTCGGCTCCGACCTCGTGAAGGTGGACAACCACGACACGCTCAAGATCGGCCGGCTCACGCTGACCTTCATGCACACGCCCGGCCACACGCCGGGCTCGCAGTGCTTCTTGATCGACGGCCGGCT
>JBBTPF010000109.1:0-5027 GCA_038066295.1 Candidatus Methylomirabilota bacterium
TCGAGCCCTTCAGGTCGGCGAAGAGGACCGTCACCTGCTTGCGCTCGCCCTCGAGGGCGGCGCGCGAGGTGAGGATGCGTTCGGCCAGGTGCTTGGGGGTGTAGGACTCGGGCGCACCGAACCGAGTCTGTGCCGGCGCCGGGCTGCTGACGGGCTGCGCGCACTCGAAGCAGAACTTGGCGGCGGGCGGGAGCTGCGTGCCGCAGCTTGCGCAGCGGGCCACGAGCGGCGTGGCGCACTCCAGGCAGAACTTCGCCTGCGGCGGGTTGTCCTGCTGGCACCGCGGACACTTCATGCCGCTCCTCTCGCGAGCCGGGCCGGTCGGGACGGTGCGGGAACAGTAGCGCCAAGCGCGGAGACGGTCAAACGACCGCCGCGCTGCGGCGGGTCGTGGCGTCGGCCGAGACCGCCGCGACGAGTCGGTCAGGCGGGGGCGTCCGCCTGCGCGAGGGGTTGTCCACGGGCGTCCGAGCCGGGTCGCGCACTTCGAGCAGCCGGTCTGGGCATGGGGATAGTATCCTCTGTTGATCCTGGATTCGGGGGAGGCGTGATGGGCAGGCTCGACGGGCAGGCGGCGATCGTGACCGGGGGTGGCAGCGGCATCGGCCGCGAGACCGCGAAGATGCTCGCGGAGGAGGGCGCCCACGTCGTCGTCGCCGGCCGACGAAAACAGCCGCTCGACGCCGTCGTCAAGGAGATCGGGCAGGCCGGCGGCAAGGCCACCGCCCGGCAGGCGGACGTCGCCAGGCACGCGGAGGCCGTCGAGCTCGCGCGCTGGACCGTCGCGACGCTCGGCCGCGTGGACGTGCTCGTGAACAACGCGGGCCACTCGAGCAAGGTCCGGTCGATCCGCTGGGTGGGCCAGGACGAGTGGGACAGCGTGCTCGACGTGAACCTGAACGGCGTCTACGCGCTGACCCAGGCCGTGCTCCCGACCATGATCGAGCGCGGCGGCGGCACGATCGTCACCGTCTCGTCGGTGGCCGCGTTCCGCCCCGGGCTCATCGGCGGCGCGCCGTACGGCGCCGCCAAGGCGGGCGTCCGCAGCCTGATGGGCCACGTGCACGCGGTGCTGCGCGACAAGGGGATCCGCGCGACAACGATCATGCCGGCCGAGGTGGACACGCCGATCCTCGAGAACCGCCCCCTGGTGCCCGACGCCAGGGCGCGCGCGACCATGATGCAGCCGGAGGACGTGGCGCGCGCGATTCTCCTGTGCGTCACGCTGCCGCCGCGCACGGTGATCGAGGAGATCGTGATGAGCCCGACGATCGCGCGCGACATGGCGGCCGACATCGCTGCCGCGGCCCGCATCGGCGAGCCGGGCGCCGCGAGACGCTGAGAGGGACCGCCTTGGCTGACGACACGCACCACAGGCCAATACCGGAGTGACCATGGGAATGCTCGACGGCAAGACGGCGCTGGTGACGGGCGCGGGACGCGGGATCGGGCGCGGGATCGCAGTCGCGCTCGCCGCCGAAGGCGCGAAGGTGGTGGTGAACGACCTCGGCGCGAGCCTCGCGGGCGAGGGCGGGGAGAAGGGGCCGGCCGACCACGTCGTGGACGAGATCGTCAAGGCCGGCGGCGCGGCCGTGGCGAACTACGGCTCGGTGGCCGACTTCGAGCAGGGGGCGGCGATGGTCGAGCAGGCGATCCGGACCTGGGGCCGGCTCGACATCCTGGTGAACGTCGCCGGCATCCTGCGCGACCGGATGATCTTCAACATGACCGAGGCGGAGTGGGACGCCGTGATCGCCGTGCACCTCAAGGGCACGTTCAACTGCACGCGCGCGGCGGGCATCGCCATGCGCGAGCAGCGCGGCGGGCGGATCATCAGCATGTCCTCCGTCTCCGCGCTCGGCTCGCCCGGCCAGCCCAACTACGCCGCGGCGAAGGCGGGCATCCTCGGGCTCACGTGGTCCACCGCGAACGCGCTCGCGAAATACGGCGTGACGGCGAACGCGATCCTGCCGAGCGGCGCGACGCGGATGATCGACTCGACGCCCCGCGGGCGCGAGATCTTCGAGCAGGCCGGCAAGTGGCCGAGCGAGCTCGCGACCGGCACCGAGCGCGATCCCGACAACGTCGCGCCGCTGGTCGTCTACCTGGCGAGCGACGCCGCCCAGGGTGTCAACGGCCAGGCGTTCCACTCGTTCGGATACGGCTACACGCTGCTGGCGCATCCGGAGGCGATCCGCCGGATCGAGGCCGACCGCCGCCTGGCCCCCGAGGAGCTGGCGAGGCTCTTTCCCTCGACGCTCGGCCGGGGCCTCAAGCCGCCGCTCGGCACGCTCTTCGGCAAGAGCCTCCACGAGCGGCCGCCCGGCGAATGGAAGGATCTCGGGGGCGGCGTGAGAGTCTGGCAGTCTCCCTGGGAGACGCCGTGAGGACGGTCCTCATCGTCTGCCACGGCAACACCTGCCGGAGCGTGATGGCGCAGGCGCTGCTCGAGCGGATGCTCGCCGAGCGGCGGCCGGGCGGCGCCATCCGCGTCAGCTCCGGCGGCGTCGGCAACAACGCCCGCGACGGCATGATCCCGTCCCTCGACGCGCGGCTCGTCCTCCGTGAAGCGGGGATCCACCTCGCCGAGACCACCGTTGTCTCGACCGACCTCCGCCAGCACCGGAGTATCATCACCGGCGCGGATCTGATCCTGACGATGACCGCCCAGCAGAAGCTCGCGCTCGCCGCCCTCGTCGAGACGGACGGGCGGCCGGTCTTCACGCTCCGGGAGTTCGCGGGCGAGGACGGCGACATCGGCGACCCGATGGGCCAGAGCGAGGACGTCTACCGGGCCTGCCGCGACGAGATCGAGCGCTGTCTCGGACTGTGTCTGGACCGCCTTCTTGTGACATTATCGGCCTGAGGTGACACGATGACCCGAGCTCGACCGGTGGCCCTCGTCTCCCTGGCGCTCCTCGGCGCCGCGGCGCTCTTCCCCGCCGGCGCGCGGAGCCAGCAAGCCAAGCGCCACCACATCGGCGTGCTCAACACCGCGCTCGCCGGCAACGCGCCGATGGTCGAGGGGCTGAAGGCGGGGCTCAAGCAGCTCGGCTACCAGGAAGGCCGTGACGTGACGTACACGATCCGTTTCACCCGGGGCGACGTGAAGGCGCTGTCCACCGCCGCGGAGGAGCTGGCGAAGGCCAAGGCGGACCTCATCTTCGCGAACGGCGACGCCGCCGCCCGGGCCGCGAAGGCCGCCACGCGCACGATCCCCATCGTCTTCAGCATCGTTCCCGACCCGGTCGCGGCGGGTCTCGTGAAGGACCTCGCGAAGCCCGGCGGCAATATCACCGGCGTGACGAGCCTCACGACCGACCTGGTGCCCAAGCGGATCGAGATCCTCAAGGCGCTCGCGCCGAGCGTCCGCCGGGTGCTGGTCGTCCACCACCCGGACGACGCCGCGTCGGTCGCGGCCGCGAAGAGGGCGCGCGAGGTCGCCGCGCAGTTCACGATCGAGGTGCTCGACCGCGCGGCGCGCAACCCGGACGACGCGGAGCGTCTCATGAAGGAGCTCAAGCCGGGCGACGGCGTCCTGCCCCCCGACCTCCCGGCGCTGGCGATCCCGGGACGGATCCTCGAGCTGTCGCTGGCGCGGAAGATCCCCGCCGTCTTCCCGACGACGCTCTGGATCCAGCAGGGGGCGCTCGCCTCGTACGGCTCCGACCAGTACCAGGAAGGCGTCCAGGCCGCGGCGCTCGTCGCCAGGATCCTCAAGGGCGCCAAGCCCGGGGACCTGCCCGTGGAGGGCGCGAAGAAGCTCGTCTTCGCGATCAGCAAGGCGACGGCGGTCGCCGCCGGCGTCACGGTGCCGGCCGAGCTCCTGAAGCGCGCGGACCGGATCGTCGAGTGAGCCCGATGTGAAGCCGCGCGGGCGCCTGTTCCGCCAGTACGCGATCGTCCTCGCGGGATTGGTGAGCGGGCCGCTGCTCGCATCCGGCACGATCGGCGTCTACCTTTCCTACCAGCAGAACAAGACCGCGCTCGTCGCCATCCAGCGCGAGAAGGCGGGCGCCGCCGCAAACCGGATCGAGGGCTTCATCAAGGAGATCGAGCGGCAGATCTTCTGGACCGCCCAGCCCCAGCTCGGCCCCCGCGCCCAGGCGATGGACCAGCGCCGCGTGGACTACCTGCGGCTCCAGCGCCAGGCGCCGGCCATCACCGAGATCAGCCACCTCGACGCCGAGGGCCGGGAGCAGCTCCGTGTCTCGCGCCTCGCGATGGACGTCGTCGGCGGCGGGACGGACCTCTCCCGCGAGCCCAAGTTCCTCGAGGCGAAGGCCGGGAAGGTCTACTACGGCCCCGTGTACTTCCGGAAGGAGTCCGAGCCGTACATGACGATCGCCATGGCCGGCGCGGGCCGGGACGCCGGCGTCACCGTGGCGGAGGTGAACCTCAAGTTCATCTGGGACGTGGTCTCGCAGATCAAGGTCGGCAAGGCCGGCCACGCCTTCGTGCTCGACGGGCAGGGCGTCCTGATCGCGCACCCGGACATCAGCCTCGTGCTCCAGAAGACCACGTTCGCCGGCCTCGAGCAGGTGCGGGCGGCGCTCGCCGCGCCGGCGGCGGGCGAGGCGCCCGAGGAGGTCACGCTCGCGCGCGACTTGAAGGACCAGAGCGTGCTCACCGCGTACGCGAAGATCTCGCCGCTCGCCTGGGCGGTCTTCGTCGAGCAGCCGCTCGAGGAGGCCTTCGCGCCGCTCCGCGCCGCGATCCAGCAGACCGCGATCCTCGTGGTCATCGGCGTCGCGCTCTCGATCGTGGCGGGCCTGCTGCTCGCCCGCAAGATGGCGACGCCGATCCACGCGCTCCAGACGGGCGCCGCGCGGATCGGCGCGGGCGAGCTCGACCAGCGCATCGAGATCAGGACCGGCAACGAGCTGGAGGCGCTCGCCGACCAGTTCAACAGCATGGCGGCCCAGCTCAAGGAGTCGTATGCCGGCCTCGAGCAGAAGGTCGAAGCGCGGACGCGCGAGCTGACCGAATCGCTCGAGCAGCAGACCGCGACGAGCGAGATCCTGCGC
>JBBTPF010000110.1:0-1951 GCA_038066295.1 Candidatus Methylomirabilota bacterium
GCACGACCAGCTCGCGCGTCGGCGCGATGACGAGCACGCGCGGCGCCCCCGCGCCGGGCGGGGCCGGCGGCGCCGGCGCGCGCAGGAGCTTGGTGAACGCGGCGACGAGGAAGGCCGCCGTCTTGCCCGTGCCGGTCTGCGACTGGCCGGCGACGTCCTTGCCCCGGAGCGCCAGCGGCAGCGCCGCCTCCTGGATCGGCGTGGCGGTCACGAAGCCCGCCTCGCGGACCCCCTGCATCACGGGCTCGGGCAGGCCGAGCGATGCGAAGTCCATACCCACGCGGGTGGCCTGAGAGAGGAGCGTCATGTCGCGCTCTCGGAGACGGGCGCGAGCGGTCGCTTCTTCCCGAAGATCCTCGCGCTGAGGATGCCGACCTCGTAGAGGACGATGAGCGGCCCCGCCATCAGGGTCTGGTTGAAGACGTCCGGCGTGGGCGTGAGGATCGCGGCGGCGATGAACGCGCCGAGGACCGCGTACTTCCGGTTCTTCGCGAGCATCTTCGCGTTCACGACACCCATCCGCGCGAGGATCGTGATGGCGAGCGGCAGCTCGAACACCGCTCCGAACGCGATGGTGAACTTCAGGAGGAAGTCCACGTAGCTTCCGATCGAGATCATCGCCTGGAGGCCGGGCCGCTCGTACGAGAGGAGGAACTGGATCGCGAACGGCGTCACGACCTTGAGCGCGAAGGCGCCGCCGCCGATGAACAGGAGCGAGCCGACGATGACGAACGGCGCCGCGTACTTCTTCTCGTGCGCGTGGAGCCCGGGCGAGATGAACCGCCACACCTGCCAGAGGATCGCCGGCGCCGCGATGAACAGGCCGACCATGAGCCCGATCTTCATCTGGACCCAGAACGCCTCGGTGAGCGCCAGGAACACCAGGTTGTGGCCGGTGGCGCGCGCGGGCTTGGCGAGGTAGTCCATGATCTGCTGGCTGAACGGGAGCGCGATGGCGAGGCCCACCAGCAGCGCCAGGAGGCTCCGCGTGATGCGCGTGCGGAGCTCGCCCAGGTGCTCCATGAACGACATCTTGCTCTCGTCGACCCTGTCCACCATGCCCCTACCAGCTCGCCACGAAGTGCCGGAGGGCGCCCGCGCCGCGGCCGGGCTGGAACCCCTCGCGGATCGCCGCGGTGACGTAGGCCTTCGCCTCGCGGATCGCGTCCCGCAGCGCGTCGCCGCGCGCCAGACACGCCGCGATCGCCGCCGAGAACGTGCAGCCGGTGCCGTGCGTGTTGGGCGACTCGAGCCGCGGCGCGGCGAAGCGCGTGAGCTCCCGGCCGTTCCAGAGGATGTCCGTCGCCTCATCCGGCAGATGGCCGCCCTTCACCAGGACGCTCTTCGGCCCGAGCGCGAGGATGCGCCGGGCGGCCTCTTCCATGTCCCGTTCCGTCGCGACCGTCATGCCGGCGAGCGCGCCCGCCTCGTGGAGGTTCGGCGTCACCACGGTGGCGAGCGGCAGCATCTCCTTGACGAGCGCGGCGCGCGCCGCGGGCTCGAGCAGCGGGTCGCCCGACGTCGCGATCATGACGGGGTCGAGCACGATCGGCTCCCGCCGCGGCGTCGCGAGGCGCCTGGCGACCTCGCCGATGATCGGCGCCGTCGAGAGCATGCCGATCTTCACGGCGTCGGCGCCGAAATCCCCGAGCACGGAGTCGATCTGCTTCGCGACGAACTCGGGCGGCAGGTTGAACACGGCCTGGACGCCGACGGAGTTCTGCGCCGTGATCGCCGTCAGCACCGACATGCCGAACACGCGGAACGCCGAGAAGGTCTTGAGGTCGGCCTGGATGCCGGCGCCGCCGCCGGAATCCGAGCCGGCGATGGTCAGCGCCTTCGGAACCGTCATGGACGCCTCAGTATACCGCGACCCGCCGGGACTCTGGTCCGAGGCGTCTCGCGCCATCTAGAATGTTACCGAGCAGGAATCGTCGCGCCATTTACGATG
>JBBTPF010000111.1:0-1365 GCA_038066295.1 Candidatus Methylomirabilota bacterium
GTCGTGCCGATGGGCAAGCGGGGGTGATCCCCGGCGCCAGGTTCGAGCGGGCGCCCGCGCGCGTCTACTGGGAGCTCACGCGCGCGTGCGACCTCGCCTGCCGCCACTGCCGCGCGGAGGCGATCCGGGAGCGCGCGAGCGACGAGCTTGCCACGCGCGAGTGCGAGCGGGTCCTGCGCGAGCTCGCCGCGGCCGGCCCGCCGCCGCCCCACGTCGTCTTCACGGGAGGCGATCCGCTCAAGCGGCCCGATCTCCTCGAGCTCGTCCGCTACGGCGTCGGGCTCGGGCTCGGCGTCTCCGTCGCGCCGAGCGCGACCCTGGGGCTCACGCCTGAGACGGTCGCCGCGCTCAAGGAGGCGGGCGTCAGCGCGATGTCGCTCTCGCTCGACGGCTCGAGCCCGGCACGCCACGACAGTCTGCGGGGCGTGCTCGGCTGCTTCGGCTGGACGCTGGTGGCCGCCCAGCGGATCGTGGCGGCGGGGATCCCGCTCCAGATCAACACGCTCGTGACGGCGGAGACCGCGCCCGATCTGGAGTCGACCGCGCGGGTCGTCGCCCGCGTGGGCGCCACCCGCTGGAGCCTCTTCTTCCTCGTGTCCGTGGGGCGCGGCCGCGCGCTCCGCCCGCTCGAGGCGGCCGAGTGCGAGCGGACGCTCCGCTGGCTCGCGCGGCAGGCGCCCGGGTGGCCGTTCACCGTGACGACGACGGAAGCGCCGCACTTCCGCCGAATCCTCATCGAGACCATGCGCGCGAACGGCCACTCGGGCCGTGACATCCGCGAGAGCCCGGTGGCGCGGGCGTTCGGCATCCGCGACGGCAACGGGATCATGTTCATCGCGGCGAACGGCGACGTCGCCCCGTCCGGGTTCCTGCCGCTCGCGGCCGGGAACGTGCGCGCCGGGGACGCCGCCGAGATCTACCGCCACGCGTCGCTCTTCCAGGCGCTGCGCGAGCCCGAGCGCTTCCACGGCCGCTGCGGCATCTGCAGCTATCGGGCGGTGTGCGGCGGCTCGCGGGCCCGCGCCTACGCGGCGACGGGCGACGTGATGGGCGAGGACCCGCTGTGCGCGTACGAGCCCGCCGGCGCCTGATGACGCGGCTCGCGGCCGGCGCGGCGGTCGGCGTGGTGGTCCTGCTCGTGGCGGCGCAGGCGGTGCCCCTCGGGCGCGGCCACGCCAACCCGCCCGTGCGTCGGGAGCCCGCGTGGGCCAGCCCGCGCACGCGCGAGCTGGCCGTCCGCGCCTGCTTCGACTGCCACAGCAACCAGACCGTGTGGCCGTGGTACGCGGCCGTCGCGCCCGCCGCCTGGCTCATCCAGCGTGACGTGGACGCCGGCCGCCGCAAGCTGAACTTCTCGGAGTGGGA
>JBBTPF010000112.1:0-8298 GCA_038066295.1 Candidatus Methylomirabilota bacterium
CCACGGGTAGACTGCTAGCGTGGTCTCAGAGGGCGCCCCGGCCCCCGCGCGCTCAGGCTCAGCACCACGCGTGGCGAACTGAACAGCCTCCGCGACCGCGCGCGCTTGTGACACGCGTCAGGGTGCGCCCTTGACCGTCCTCCCCCGATGATCGCCGCGATCGTGCTCGCCGCCGGCTTCGCCCGCCGCATGGGGCGGCAGAAGCTTCTGCTGAACCTCCAGGGTAAGGCGGTCGTGCGCTGGGCCGTCGAGCGACTCCTGCCTCACGTCGAAGACGTCGTCGTCGTCACCGGTCAGGACGACGTGCCTGTCCGAGAAGCGCTCGCGGGGCTCGCCGTCCGCTACGCCGTGAACGCGAATCCACAATCGGGGCAGGGAAGCTCCATCGCCGTCGGCATCGGCGCGCTCAAGCCGTGGACGCGGGCGGCCCTGATCGCGCTCGGCGACCAGCCGCGGATCCCCGAGGCCGTGGTCCCGCGGCTCCTGGAGGCGTTCGCGCGGAGTGGCAAGGCGATCGTGGCGCCGGTCTATCGGGGCACGGAGGGCACGCCGGTGCTCTTCGCGTCGGAGGTGTTTCCCGAGCTGCGAACGCTCGCGGGCGACGCGGGTGCACGCTCCGTGGTGCGGGCGCGGCCCGAGCGCGTGGAGGGCGTGCCCATCGACGAGCCGATGCCGCCCGACGTGGACACGCCCGAGGACTACGCGAGGCTTCATGTACAATGAGCCGGCATGCGTGACGAGATCCGGAAGATCCAGGAGATGATGGAGGCCGCGGAGTACGTGACCGACGCGCCGGTCGCGACCTCCGTCCACCTCGCGATGCGCCTCCGGAAGCCGCTCCTCATCGAGGGGCCGGCGGGCGTCGGCAAGACCGAGGTCGCGAAGGTGATGGCGCGCATGCTGCGGACGAACCTCATTCGGCTGCAGTGCTACGAGGGGCTCGACGCCTCGACGGCGCTCTACGAGTGGAACTACCAGAAGCAGCTCCTCCACATCAAGCTCGAAGAAGCGGGCCACAACAACCGGCCGATGGGCGAGAAGGAGCACGAGATCTTCTCCGAGCCGTTCCTGCTCCGCCGCCCGCTCCTCCAGGCGATCACGCAGCAGGACCAGTCGCCCGTGTTGCTGGTCGACGAAATCGATCGCAGCGACGAGGAGCTGGAAGCATTCATGCTCGAAGTGTTCTCCGACTGGCAGGTGACGATCCCCGAGATCGGCACGATCAAGGCGACGTACCCGCCGTACGTCATCCTCACCTCGAACCGCACGCGGGAGCTCTCCGACGCGCTCCGGCGGCGGTGCCTCTATCTCTGGATCGAGTATCCGAGCCTCGACAAGGAGCTGCGCATCATCGGGCGCAAGGTGCCGGGGATCGACGCGCGCCTGGCGCGCGAGATCGCGAAGTTCATGGAGACGCTCCGCCAGGTGCGACTCGCCAAGGTGCCCGGCGTCGCCGAGACGCTCGACTGGGCGCAGGCGCTCGCCACGCTCCACGCCGACCACCTCGACGAGCCGCTCATCGCGGAGACGCTCGGCTGCATCCTGAAGGACGCCGACGACATGAAGCGCTTCCGCGCCGAGGTCGCCAAGACCGGGCTCACACCCTTCCTGCCCGTCCAGAGCTAGCCATGCCGGACCGCGAGCTGTCGGGCGCGGTCGTCCGCTTCGGCGCGCTGCTCCGCGAGCACGGGCTCCCGGTGACGCTCGTCCATGTCACCGACGCCGTGCGCGCGCTCGACCATCTGGACATCGGCGACCGCCGCGAGCTGTACCTCGGTCTCAGGACGATCTTCACCGGCCGCCCGGAGGAGGTGCCGGCGTTCGACCGGTGCTTCGAGGCGTTCTGGCGGGCCGAGCCGACGGGCGAGGGGATCCCGGGGCTCATCGCGATCCCGCCCGCCGACAGCCGCGAGGGCGACGCGGTGCTGAAGTCGTCGAGCCAGAAGCGCGAATCGATCGAGCTCGACGCGTGGGGAAAAGATGAGGAAGAAGGGGCCGATACCGGTGAGCCCCTCAGCGTCCCGATGGCCTCCGCGAGCGAAGCCCTCGTGGGTCAGGACTTCTCGACCTTCGGCGCCGACCAGCTCGACGAGATCCTGCGCCTGACGCTCAAGATCGCGCGGCGGCTCGCTCACCGGATCACGCGCCGCCGGCGGCCCGTCCTCCGGCGCGGGCGCGTGGACCTCCGGCGGACGCTCCGGGCCAACCTCACGCGCGGCGACCTCATCGAGCTGCGCTACCGGGAGCGGAAACGGAAGAAGGTCCGCCTCGTCCTGCTCTGCGACGTCTCGGGCTCGATGGACCTCTACAGCCGCTTCCTGCTCCAGTTTCTGTTCGCGCTCCAGAACGTTTTCGGGCGCGTGGAAACCTTCACCTTCTCGACGCGGCTCACGCGCATCACGGACCACCTGCGGGCCCGCTCCTACCGCCAGGTGCTGCGCCGCCTGTCGGAGGTTCGCGACTGGTCGGGCGGCACGAAGATCGGCGAGTCGCTCGCCCAGTTCAACCGCGACTATCCGCAGCTCGTGGACCGGCGGACGATCGTGATCGTCCTCTCAGACGGCTGGGACACCGGAGAGCCCGAGGCGCTCGCGACCGAGCTCTTGCGGATCAAGCGGCGGGCGGGACGCGTCATCTGGCTCAACCCGCTGCTCGGCAACCCGTCCTACGAGCCCCTCACGCGCGGCATGGCGGCGGCCCTCCCGCTCATCGACGAGTTCGCCCCCGGCCACAACCTCGCCGCCCTCCGCGATCTTGCGAATAAGCTGAGCTTGTAGCGGTTTCCCCTTTTCCACGCGCGCGGCGTATCATTGAGGTCCCATGGCCGAGTTCTTCGATCACATGGACGAGCTGCGCCGCGCGACCCGCAAGGCCGCGGTCGCCACGCTCGTCAACACGCGCGGCACCACGCCCCGCAAGGAAGGTGCCCGGATGCTCGTCGGCGAGGACGGCGCCGCCCTCGGCTCGGTGACGATCGGCGGCTGCGTGGACGCCCAGGTTATCGAGGAGTCGGAGGTCGTGCTGGCAACGATGCGCCCGCGGCTTCTCGAGCTGAACCTCGGCGACGAGGAGGCGTGGGAGATCGGCCTCACCTGCGGTGGCACGATCGAGGTGTTCATCGAGCCCTTGGCGCCGGAGAGCCTCGAGCGCGTCCGGCGGCACACCCTGGCCGGCGGCCGGGCCGCCGTCGTCACGCGGCTCGACGGCGAGCCGGGCCGAAAGCTCCTCATCCTCGACGACGGCACGGTCGAGGGGACGCTCGGCGACCACTTCCTCGACGAGCGCTTCACCCGCGAGGCGCGCGAGGCGATCGTCGCCGGTGTCTCCCGCACGCTCTTACTCGAGGGCACGCGCGCCTTCGTGGAGGCGTTCGCCCCGCCCGCGCTGCTCCTCGTGGTGGGCGCGGGGCACGTGGCGATGCCGCTCACCGCGCTCGCGCGGGTACTCGGCTACCGCACCGTCGTCCTCGACGGCCGGCCGCGGTTCGCGACGCGCGAGCGCTTCCCCGAGGTCGACGAGCTGCGCGTGGGCATCCCGTCGGAGCTGGTGGCCGAGTATCCGCTCATTCCGTCCACCGCGCTCGTGCTCGTCGCCCACGACTACAAGTACGATCTGCCGGTGCTCAAGAAGGCGCTCGAGACCGAGGTCGGCTACATCGGCATGCTGGGCTCGGCCCGGCGGGGCGCCACGATTCTGAAGATCCTCGGCGAGGAGGGCGTGGGCGACGCCGCGCTGAAGCGCATCCGCGTGCCGATCGGCCTCGACCTCGGCGCCCGCTCGGCGCCCGAGATCGCGCTCGCGATCCTGGCCGAGATCCAGGCCGTCCGCGGCGGCGGTAGCGGCCAGCCGATGAGCGCGGTCACGCGGTCCCCACGCCCATGAAGAGTGCGTGGAAGGTACGCAGCCACGCCGCTCCCGTCTCAGGCCACCCTCGGACACACGCGGCCCCGCGGTCCCCGTTACAATGAAAGCGATCGCCCAGCGGCGTGACACCGCGAGCCTCGACGTCCTCGTGGGCCGCGTGCTCTGTCACGACGTGCGCGACGGCGGCGGGAAGGTGGCCGTCGAGAAGGGCGCGCGGCTCGACAAGCAGAGGGCCGGCATTCTCCTCGCGACGCCGTGGGAGGAGATCCACCTCCTGGCCGTCGAGCCCGGCGACCTCCACGAGGAAGAGGCCGGGCAGCGCCTCGCCTCCGCCGTGGTGGGGAACGGGGTCGAGGTGAAGGGGTACACGGGCGGCCAGTGGACTCTCGCCTCGGTCCGCCGGGGGTTGCTGCGGGTGCGGCAGGCCGCGCTCGCCGACGTGAACGCGCTGGAAGGGATCTCCGTCTTCACGCTCTTCGACGGCCAGCCCGTGGAGCCAGGGGAGACGGTCGCCAAGTGCAAGGTCACGCCGCTCGTCATCCCTGGAGAGACGATCCGCGGCGTCGAAAAGATCGCCCGCGATGCCGACGGACTCGCGGCCGTCCGGGCGTTCAAGGCGATGACGATCGGCGCCATCGCCCAGGAGCGCCTCGACCGGAAGCAGCGGGAGCGCTTCGAGACCGCGCTCACACAGAAGGTCGAGTGGTTCGGCAGCCGGCTCCTGCCGATCCGGTACGCGACCGGGTCGGCGCGCGCCGTCGTCGAGGCGCTCGGCGCGCTCCGCAGCGACGGCGCCGAGTTGCTGGTCGTCGCGGGGGCCAGCGCCCTCGACCCGCTCGATCCCGTCTTCGGCGGGCTCACGCTGCTCGGCGCCCGGATGGAGCGTCACGGCGCGCCCGCCCATCCCGGCAGCCTCCTCTGGGTCGCGTTCTGGGAGGGTCGGACCGTTCTCGGGATGCCGACGTGCGGCATGTTCTCCCAGGCCACGACCTTCGATCTCGTGCTCCCGCGTCTCCTCGCGGGCGAGCGGGTGGACAACCGGACGATCGCCGAGCTCGGCCACGGCGGTCTCCTCTCGCGCGACATGGCGTTCCGCTTCCCGCCCTACCGGGCCAACGCGGCGCGAGGAGAATTGGAATGAAGCCCCGCGTGCCTCCAGCAGGCCACCCACGGTCCACGCCGGCCTCGCGGAGGTCGCTACAATGGGCGCCCCGCGTGCCTCCAGCAGGCCACCCACGGATCCACTCAGGCTCGCCTCGGGCGTCGAACGCCCTGCGGGTTCGCACCGCCACGCCGGCCTCGCGGAGATCGCTACGATGAGCGCGACGCACCCATCGATGATGGCGGCGGCGCGCGGGCTCTACAGCGACGTCATCCGCGAGCGGTGGCGGCGGCCGAAGTTCCGTGGCGACCTGCCCGGCGCCAACCGCGTCGCCGAAGACGTGAACCCGCTCTGCGGCGACCGGGTCCGGCTGATGCTGAACGTCCAGGACGAGCGCGTGGCGGCCGCGCGGTTCATCGGTGATTCGTGCGCGATCTGCGCGGCGTCGGCCGACGTGCTCGCCGAGCTGGTCACCGGCCGGCCGAGCGCGGAGGCTCGCACGCTCCAGAGCGCCGACCTCCTGGCGGTGCTCCAGGCCGATATCCGCCCGACGCGCATGCGCTGCGTCACCCTCCCGCTCACCGTCCTCGTGATGGCCCTGAACGGCGGAGCGTCGGCGTGAGGCTCGACGAGCAGACGCGCCCCGACTTCCCGATCCTCGATCGGGTGATCAACGGCTATCCGCTCGCCTACCTCGACTCGGCGGCGTCCAGCCAGAAGCCGCGGACCGTGACCGAGGCGATGAGCCAGTACTACGAGCGCAACCACGCCAACGTCCACCGCTCGATCCACACCCTCGGCGAGGAGGCGACCGAGCTCTACGAGGCGGCGCGCGACCGCGTCCAGCGGTTCATCGGCGCGGCGAGCCGCGAGGAGATCGTCCTGACGCGCGGCACGACCGACGGGCTGAATCTCCTCGCCGACGCGCTCTGTCTGCCGCTCCGGGCGGGCGACGAGGTGCTCATCACCGAGATGGAGCACCACTCGAACATCGTCCCGTGGCAGATGGCGGCCCGGCGCCAGGGTCTCACGTTGAAGGCCGTCCCGATCACGGGCGAGGGGCTTCTCGATCTGGACGCCTTCGGCCGCCTGCTCACCGAACGGACGAAGGTCGTCGCCTTCACCCACGTCTCGAACGTCCTCGGCACGATCAATCCCGTCGCCGAGATCGTGCGCCGTGCGCAGCGTGTGGGGGCGATTACGGTCGTCGACGGGGCTCAAGCGGCACCTCACCTCGCGCTCGATATGCTCCCGTTGAATTGCGACTTTTACGTCTTCTCGCCCCACAAGATGCTCGGGCCGACGGGGATCGGTGTCCTCTACGGTCGGCGCCCGCTGCTGGAACGCCTCGAGCCCACGCGAGGCGGCGGAGAGATGATCAAGGAAGTCTGGATCGACCGCGCCCGGTGGAATGACCTGCCGTGGCGCTTCGAGCCGGGGACGCCGCCCATCGCCGAGGCGGTCGGGCTGACGGCAGCGATCGAGTACCTCGAGAAGCTGGGAATGGAGCGCGTGACGGAGCACGAGCGGGCGCTGACCCGCCAGGCGCTCGACGGCCTCGCCGCGATTCCCGGCGTGACGATCTATGGCCCGCGGAGCGGAATCGAGCGCGGCGCGGTGGCCGCGTTCTCGGTCGCCGGCCTCCATCCCCATGACGTCGCCGCGCTGCTCGACGCCGAGGGTATCGCCGTCAGGGCCGGCCACCACTGCGCGATGCCGCTGATGCGGCGCCTGGGCGTCGTCGGGACGTCGCGCGCGAGCTTTTCGGTCTTCAGCTCGCCCGACGAGGTCGCGCGGCTCCTGGGCGCCGTGGCCGCGCTGCGGACAGTGCTGTAACCGAGGGAAACGGTGGATCACCCCACGCCCCGCGACGCCTTCGTGTCCCCCCGGTTCGGGCAGGTCGCGACGTTCATGCTGCTTCCCATGGCCGCGTCCGCGGAGGGGCTCGACGTGGCGCTGCTCGGGATCCCGTATGACGGGGGTTCGTCGTACCGGACGGGCGCCCGATTCGGTCCCCGCGCCGTGCGGGAACAGTCGTCCCTGATCAGGCCGTGGCATCCCGTGTTGAAGGTCCAGCCGTTCGAGCGGCTCCGCGTCGCCGACTGCGGCGACGTCGACGTGGCCCCGATCTCGATCGAGCGGACGTACGCCGCCATCGAGCGGCGGGTCGCCGAAATCGTGGAACACGGCGCGGTGCCGGTTTCGGTCGGCGGCGACCACTCGGTGACGCTGCCCGTCCTGAGAGCCCTCGCGCACCGGCACGGGCCCGTCGGGCTCGTGCACTTCGACGCCCATCCCGACACCTGGGACGAGTACTTCGGGTCGAAGTTCTTCCACGGGACCCCTTTCCGTCGCGCCGTCGAGGAGGGACTCCTGGATCCGCGCCGGATGATCCAGGTCGGCCTCCGGGGCCCGCTCTACGCCGCGGATGACTTCGCCTTCCACGAGCGCCACGGCATCGAGGTGATCCGCATCGAGACCGTGAAGGAGCAGGGGACCGCGTGGGTGGGCGAGCGGTTCGCCCGTCTGCGCGGCGGACCGGTCTACTGCTCGTTCGACATCGACGCCGTCGATCCCGCGTACGCGCCCGCGACGGGCACGCCCGAGGTCGGCGGGCTCAGCTCCTGGGAGGCGCTCGCCCTGATGCGCTCCCTCGCCGGCCTCACGCTCGTCGGCGCCGACGTCGTCGAGGTCTCGCCGCCGTTCGACGGTCCCGGCCAGATCACGTCGCTGCTCGCGGCCAATCTCGTCTTCGAGCTGGTGAGCCTGCTGGCGCTGCTGAAATGAGTATTGTAGCGGCGACCGCAAGATCTGCTGGAGCGAGGCCCGCGAGGCCGGCTGGAACCGTTGGTGGCCTGAGAAAGATGCGCGTGGCTCGTTTTGTAGCGGGGACCGCCAGGCCGGCTTGCACCGCAGGTGGCGTGAGAAAGGCACGTGTGGCTCCGCTCGTGCTGGCATTCGCGCTGTCGTTGATCGCACCCGCGTTCGCGGCGGCGGCGCCGCAGCCCGTCGCCAAGATCGACATCGAGGGCGTGATCAGCCCGGTCACGCTGCGCCTGGTCGGGCTCGCGATCGACCGGGCCCAGACCGAGCGCGCCCAGGCGCTCGTCATCCAGCTCGACACCCCGGGCGGCCTCGAGAAGTCCATGCGCGCGATCGTGCAGCGGATGCTGAACGCCGAGGTGCCGGTGATCGTCTTCGTCGGGCCCACGGGCGCGCGCGCGGCCTCCGCCGGCGTGTTCATCACCATGGCCGGGCACATCGCGGCGATGGCGCCCGCGACGAACATCGGCGCGGCCTCGCCGGTCGCGGTCGGGGGCGGGACCGACAAG
>JBBTPF010000113.1:0-2985 GCA_038066295.1 Candidatus Methylomirabilota bacterium
GGCGCGGCCGCGCCGGCCAGCATCACGCCGAGCGTGTCGAGCGCGGCCAGGCGCACGCGCGCCACCGCCTCGGGCGGGCACTCCTCGAGCGACGTCTTGACGGTGAACTCGGCGAGCCGGGCCGTGGCGCTCATGGGAGGCACGATATCATGAGTGCCGGGAGGGAGGTGCCGCGTGAAGGTCCGCTTTCTGGGCTCGGGGGACGCGTTCGGCAGCGGCGGCCGGTTCCAGACGTGCATCCACCTCCACATGGGGGACGCGCGGCTCCTGGTGGACTGCGGCGCGTCCTCGCTCGTCGCCATGCGGCACTTCGGGGTGGACCCGCAGTCGGTGGACACGGTGGTGCTCTCGCATCTCCACGGCGATCACTTCGGCGGCCTGCCGTTCCTCGTCCTCGACGGCCAGTTCAAGCGGCGCACGCAGCCGCTGACGATCGCCGGGCCGCCGGGGGTCGCGGCGCGGGTGACCGCGGCGATGGAGGTCCTGTTCCCCGGCTCCTCGGCGGTCGAGCGGAAGTTCGCGGTGCGCTTCGTCGAGCTCCGCGACCGGACGCCCGTCGCGCTCGGCGCGTTCACGGTGACGCCCTTCGAGGTCGTGCACGCGAGCGGCGCGACGCCGTACGCGTTCCGCATCGCGGGTGGCGGGAAGGTCGTCGCGTACTCCGGTGACACCGAGTGGACGGACGCGCTGCTGGAGGCGGCGCGGGAGGCCGACCTCTTCATCGCCGAGGCGCTCTTCTTCGACAAGCGGGTCAAGTACCATCTCGACTTCACGACGCTCGCCGCCGCTCGGGCGCGGCTCGCGTGCCGCCGGCTCGTCGTGACCCACATGGGCGAGGACATGCTGCGGCGGGTCGGGGAGCTCGGGGTCGAGGCTGCCGAGGACGGCCGGGAGCTTACCGTCTAGAAAGGGCTCTTCTGCCTGACGAGGCCGCGCGCCCAGCCGGTGACGTCGGACGACATGAAGGTGCCGACGATCCAGCCGACGATGAGCACCGCGGCGACGAACAGGGGGACGATCAGCCAGAGGTTCGGGGAGCCCGGCCGTCGCAGCCGGCTCCACGACGCGCGGGGACCTCTCCGTTTCCGGCGCCGCCTGCGCGCAGGTTCCATCGACAAGAACCTACCACGTCTGCGGGCTACGTCGCGTCGTGGAAGATGACGCCGAGGAAGCGCGTCGCGAAGACGACGATCTCGCCCTGCTCGGTCGCAATCGCCTCGCCCCGCGACTGGGCGCGCGGCCGTTGCTCGACCAGCAAGAAGTCGCCGCCCGTGTAGTCCGCGCCGCGCCGCGAGAGGAAGCAGGTGAGCTGGAGCGGGAAGACGACGTCGCCGTAGACGTCCTGGTGGAGGCAGTCCAGGGAGAGGAGCCGCTCCCTGATGTCCCGGGCGATGCTCATGCCATAATCGTCGCCGGTGAAGCTCCCGGGAGCGGTCCTCGTCCTCGCCGTCCTCTTCGCCCTCGCATTCCTCGCCCTCGCCGCCTTCGCCGCCACCCAGCAGGTCTTCTCACTGGACTATACGGCGCAGACCCTCGTTCAGGGTGGACGCCATCCGCTCCTCGAGGCGCCGATGCGGGCGCTGACCCTGCTCGGCTCGGGGTACGTGCTGGCCGGCCTCGCGGTGCCCGGCTGGCTGCTGCTCCGGCGCGCGGGCCACCCGCTCGAGCGCGCGCTGCCGGCCCTCGTCGCCGGCGGGTTCCTCCTGAACGCGCTGACCAAGTGGCTCGTGGCCCGCCCGCGCCCGCGCCTCACGCAGTACGGTTTCCCGAGTGGGCACGCGCTCGGCGCCGTCATCTTCTTCGGCGCCGTCATCTACGTGCTCTGGACCGTCCCGATCTCCCGCGGCCCGCGCTGGGCGGGGACGATCCTCTCGTGTCTCCTGATCGTGGCCGTCGCCTACAGCCGGCTCTATCTGAAGGTCCACTGGGCGAGCGACGTCGCCGGCGGCCTCACGGGCGGCGCGGCCTACCTCCTGTTCGTCCTGGTCGCGCTCGACCGGCGCCGGCGCCCGGCGGCTCCTTGACGAAGCCGAGTGAGCGCCGGACCAGGAGCGTGGTCCCGGCGGGGAGTCACTTGGCTCATGCCCCTTTATCGCATAGCATGGCTACGCCGTGCCGCCGGAGGATACCTCGCCGTGGCGCCACGGCCGGGAGGCGTTCGGACGCCGGAGGAGAACCAGCATGGCCAGATCCACGAAGGTGCGATGTGAGTGCGGGATGCCCGTGTTGTCCGTGAACGAGCGGGGCATCGAGCTCGTGTGCGAGTGCGGCGAGACCGCGCTCATTCCCTACGAAGCGATGTCCGGCTTCGAGCGTTTCGCCGAGTTCGTCAAGTCGCGGCAAGCCGCGGAGAGGAGGCGCCCGCGGTCGGCGAGGAGTCGGACGACTCGAGGCCGAGAGGGCAAATCGAAAAGGGTCTGACGCTCGTTCCGGGCACATCGTCCAGAGTGGTCCAAAAGCCTCATTGACCGGCTAGGCCCTGGGGGCTAGGTTCGGCCCGTCTCTCACCCTTGGCCCGGCGTGCGAGGGGGTCCGGTATGAAATGCCCCCGGTGCCAGCAGGAGAACCCTCCGCAACTAAAGTTCTGCGGAGAGTGCGGCGCGCGCCTCGCCTCCACGTGCCCTGCGTGCAAGGCGTCGAACGCGCCCGCCCAGAAGTTCTGCGGGGAGTGTGGTGCGGCCCTGACCCCCGCCGTGCCCGTGGGGAAATTCAGCTCCCTGGAGTCCTACACCCCGCAACATCTCGCCGAGCGGATCCTCACCTCCAAGGCCTCGCTGGAGGGCGAGCGCAAGCAGGTCACCGTGCTGTTCGCCGACCTCAAGGGCTCGATGGAAATGCTGGCCGACTCCGACCCCGAGGAGGCGCGCGAGGTCCTCGACCCGATCCTCGAGCGCATGATGGAGGCGGTCCACCGCTACGAGGGGACCGTGAACCAGGTCATGGGCGACGGGATCATGGCCCTCTTCGGCGCGCCCCTGGCCCACG
>JBBTPF010000114.1:0-7774 GCA_038066295.1 Candidatus Methylomirabilota bacterium
CCCAGGCCGGGCTGCGGCTCGCCCTACGGCCCCGCGCCGTCCTGCGGCTCGCACTACCGACTGTGTCCCAGGTACGCTTCGATGACTCGCGGGTCGCGCGCCACGGCTCGGGGCGGGCCCGCGGCGATCACTTCGCCGTGATGCAGGACGACGGCGCGGTCGGCCGTCTCCATGACCGCGCGCATGACGTGCTCGACCCACACGAGCGCGATCCCCCACCGGTCGCGGATCTGCCTCAAGAGCGCCATGGCGCGGGTGACTTCGGGCGGCATGAGGCCCGCCATCGGCTCGTCGAGCAAGAGCACGCGCGGGCCCAGGGCGAGCGCCATCGCGAGCTCGAGCAGCTTGCTGCCGCCCGCGGTGAGCGAGCGGGTGGGGACAGGCCCCTGGCCTTCGAGCCCGACGAGGGCGAGCAGGTCGCCGGCGGGCGCGGGCGCGGGGCGCCCGGCGAAGGCCGTCGCCAGCTCGAGGTTCTCGCCGACTGTCAGCTCGGGGAAGGGGCGCGGGGTCTGGAAGGTCCGCGCGACGCCGAGCCGGCTGATCCGGTGCGGTGCCAGCCGCGAGAGATCGCCCCCGAGAAAGCGGATGGAGCCCGCCGTGGGGCGGAGCAGGCCGCTGATGAGGTTCAGCAGGGTGGTCTTCCCGGCGCCGTTCGGGCCTATGAGGGCGACGATCTCCCCATCACCCACGGAAAAGCCGACGTTGGTGAGCACGGAGAGGCCTCCGAAATGCTTGCGGATACCCAGGCCCTCGAGCAGGGGCGGCGACACGGTGCCCGCATCCTAGCCCAAATCCGGGGACGTCCGTTCTATAATCGTCGGGCCATGTATTCGAAGGCCCTCGGCTGGCTCAGGCGGCGTCCGCTCCTCGGGATCGCGGGCTCGCTGGTCCTCCACCTCGTCCTGGTCGGCGCCATCGTCTGGGTGGGGCCCCCCTCGAGCGACGTGAAGGTCAAGCGCGGCGAGCCTTTGTTCGTCGAGCTGGAACGGGCCGACGAGCAGGCCCAGCGGGGTCTGCCCGGCGGGCCGCCCGCCGCAGAGTCGCCGAAGTCCGTGGCGCCAGCGAAGCCGACCCCGCCGCCGGTTGCGAAGGCGCAGCCGGCGCCGAGGCTGGCCGCGCCCAGGGCCGCGCCACCCGCGCCGACACCCGAGCCGCGGTCGCCCGAGCCTCCGAAGGTCGCCACCGCCCCGCCTCTACCGAAGCCTGAGGCGGCGGCGCCCGCGCCCGCCCCGCCTGCGGTCGTTCCGCCCGACAGGCCGGCGGTCGCCGAGGCGCCGACACCGGCCCAGGCCGCCAGGGACGCCGGGCGTGACGGGGAGGGGGCGCGCGCGGGGTCCAAGGTGGCGGCCGTGCCGGACGTCCGCTCGGCGCTCGGCCGCGGCGGCAGCGGCGGCGCCGGCGGGCGCGGGGAGGGGCGCGCGGGGATCGAGGGCGAGGCGATCCCGCTCGACTCCAAGGACCCGAAGTACAACGACTACCTGGACCGCGTGCGGCGCATGATCAAGTCCAAGTGGGTGTACCCGTGCGTGAAGAACAGGGCGACCGGCGAGTGCGAGTACAAGTCCGCCCAGCTCGTGATCGAGTTCGGGATCCTCAGGGAGGGCCGGGTGCCCTTCGTAACGGTCCGGACGCAGTCAGAATTCGATATCTACGACGAGTACGCGGTCAACGCGATCAAGCTCGCCTCGCCCTTTCCGCCGGTGCCGCCGGCGATGATGATGGCCGGGGCGAAGCCGGGAAGCACCGGCATCTCCATCACGGCGAGCTTCATCTACATCCTCGAGTCCTCGTTGACGAATCTGCTCCGCTGAGGGTAGCATGGGCGGTACTCTGGATAGGCTCGTAGCTCAGTGGGAGAGCGCCTCTCTGACGCAGAGGAGGTCGGCGGTTCGAAACCGCCCGAGCCTACCATTCACACACACGAACGAGCGCACCACTGTCTGAAGAAGAGCGACATCTCAAGCTGACCGGCGAGCTCGACTGCGACCCCTCGCCGCTCGCGACGCTCCGCCACTCCGCCTCGCACGTCATGGCCCAGGCCGTGACGCGCCTGTACCCCGGCGCGAAGGTGGCGATCGGCCCCGCGATCGAGGACGGCTTCTACTACGACTTCGCGAAGGACGAGCCGTTCACGCCCGAGGACCTCGCGAAGATCGACGCGGCGATGCGCGAGATCGGGAAGGCGGACCATCCGTTCGAGCGGCAGGAAGTCTCACGGGAGGAGGCGATCGGCTTCTTCCGCGAGCGCGGCGAGCCCTTCAAGGTCGAGATCCTCGAGGGGATCGACGCCCCGCGCGTGTCGCTCTACCGCCAGGGCGATTTCGTGGACCTCTGCCGCGGCCCGCACGTGGCCTCCACGGGCCACGTGAAGCACTTCAAGCTCCTCTCGTCCTCCGGCGCCTACTGGCGCGGCGACGAGAAGAACCCGATGCTGCAGCGGATCTACGGCACCGCGTGGCTCACCCGCGAGGAGCTCGACAAGCATCTCTGGCGGCTGGACGAAGCCAAGAAGCGCGACCACCGGAAACTCGGCCGCGAGCTCGACCTCTTCGACTTCTACGACGTGGCGCCCGGCGCGCCCTTCTGGCTCCCGAACGGGATGATTCTCGTCCGCGAGCTGGAGAAGTTCGCGCGCGAGCACCTCGACGCGCGCGGCTACGACGAGATCTCGACGCCGATGCTCGTCAACAAGAAGCTCTGGGAGCAGTCGGGGCACTGGGAGCATTACAGCGCCAACATGTTCAAGGTCGAGGTCGAGGACGAACTCTACAGCCTGAAGCCCATGAACTGCCCGGAGTCCACGTTCGTCTACCGCCGGGCGCTGCGCTCCTACCGCGACCTGCCGATGAGGCTGAGCGAGATGGGGCGCTGCCACCGGAACGAGCGCTCCGGCACGCTCACGGGGCTCGTGCGCGTCCGCCAGTTCACCCAGGACGACGCCCACATCTACTGCCGGCCCGACCAGCTCCAGGACGAGATCACGCAGCTCCTCGATCTGGTGAGCGAGTGGTACAAGACGTTCGATCTCCACGCGTCCTACACGCTCGCGACGCGGCCCGAGAAGCGGCTCGGCACCGAGGCGCAGTGGGACGCGGCCGAGGCGGCGCTCCACGACGCGCTCAAGGCGAACGGCCTCGCCTACGAGCTGAACCAAGGCGACGGCACGTTCTACGGCCCGAAGATCGACATCTACGTCGCGGACGTGCTCGGCCGGTCCTGGCAGATCGCGACGATCCAGGTGGACCTCACGATGGTGCCCGAGCGGTTCCAGCTCGAGTACATCGACTCGGACGGCCAGCCGAAGCAGCCGGTGGTGATCCACCGGGCGATCTACGGCTCGTACGAGCGGTTCATCGGGGTGCTCACCGAGCACTACGCGGGCGCGTTCCCGACTTGGCTCGCGCCCGTGCAGGCGCGCGTGCTGCCGATCAGCGAGAAGCACGCCGCCTACGCGCGGACCGTGCACGCGAAGCTCCGCGCCGCGCGCGTGCGCGCGGAGCTCGACGACCGCAACGAGAAGCTCGGCTATCGCATCCGCGAGGCGCAGTTGAGGAAGGTCCCGTACATGCTCGTGGCCGGCGAGCGGGAGAGCCAGAGCGGGACCGTCAGCCTGCGGCACCGGACGGGGGAGGATCTCGGGGCGATCCCCCTCGACCGCGTGCTGGCCGACCTGGCGCGCGAGATCGGCTCGCGCGCCTCCGGTCTCAGCGTGGGCCGCTCGTGATCGGGCGGCCGACCATTCCCATCACTCACGCCGTGTCCCGCGGCTAAACGAGGAGCCACGCCTATCAGCAAGGCACAGGAAATCCGCATCAACGAGGCCATCCGCGTTCGGGAGGTCCGCGTCGTCAGCGCCGAGGGGGCGCAGCTCGGCATCCTGCCGATCCAGCAGGCGCTCGACACCGCGAAGCAGCAGGAGCTCGACCTGGTCGAGGTCGCGCCGGAGGCGCAGCCGCCGGTGTGCCGCATCATGGACTTCGGCAAGTACAAGTACACGCAGGCGCGCCGGCTGAAAGAGGCGCGGAAGAAGCAGACGACGATCCTCGTCAAGGAAGTGAAGATGGGCCCGAAGACCGAGAAGCACGACTTCGACTTCAAGCTCAAGCACGTGCGGCGCTTCCTCGAGGAGGGCCACAAGGCGAAGGTGACGGTGCGCTTCAAGGGGCGCGAGATGGCGCACACGGAGCTGGGCTGGAAGATGCTGAACAAGATGGTCGAGGCGACGCAGGACATCGCCGTCACGGAGAACAACCCCAGGATGGAGGGGCGCATGCTCCACATTCTCCTGAGCCCCAAGTCGCATAACTGAGACCTGCGAGGAGTTGCCGATGCCGAAGATGAAGACGAAGCGCGCCGCGGCCAAGCGGCTCAAGAGGACCGCGTCGGGCAAGCTGAAGCGGCGCAGCGGCTGGAAGAGTCATCTCCTGGAGGGGAAGGAGCCGAAGCGCCGGCGCCGCCTCCGCAAGGCCGGTCTGATCTCCAAGGTGGACGAGCCGCGTCTCAAGGCGCTCGTCCCCTATCTCTGATTCGGGAGGACGCGACGCATGCCACGGGCAAAGGGTGGACCCAAGACGCGCCAGCGGCGCAAGAAGATCCTCAAGAAGGCGAAGGGGTACGTCGGCGGCCGCCGCAAGCTCTACCGCACCGCCGCCGAGACCGTCCTGCGCGCGGGCGCGTTCGCCTATCGCGGACGCAAGCAGAAGAAGCGCCGGGCGCGCGGGCTCTGGATCATCCGCATCAACGCCGCGTGCCGCGAGGCCGGCCTGTCGTACTCGCGGTTCATGGCCGCGCTGAAGAAGGCGGGCATCCTGTTGGACCGCAAGGTGCTGGCCGAGCTGGCGGTCAGCGATCCGCAGGGGTTCGCCAAGCTCGCCGAGACCGCCAAGGCCCAGGCTCGCTAGGACGTGGGCCATCCGCGCGTCGACGCGATGCTCCGGGAGGCGCGGGAGGCCGTCGCCGCGGCGCGGTCGTCGGCGGACCTCGAGCAGGTTCGCGTCAGGTTCCTCGGCCGCCAGGGCGTCCTGACCCAGCTCCTGCGCTCCCTCGGAGCGCTGGCGCCGGAGGAGCGGCCGGCGGCCGGGGCGGCGGCCAACGAGGCCAAGCGGGAGCTGGAGGCCCTCCTGGAGGGCCGGCTCACCGCGGCGCTCGAGGTGGAGCGTCGGGCTCGGCGCGCGCACGAGCGCTTCGACCTGACGCTGCCCGGGCGGCGGCCGCCGCGGGGCGCGCTCCACCCGCTCACCCACGTCCACGACGAGATCGTCGCGATCTTCGCCGGCCTGGGCTTTTCCGTCGTCGAGGGGTCCGAGGTCGAGACCGACTACCACAACTTCGAGGCGCTCAACATCCCGCGCGACCATCCCGCGCGGGACATGCAGGACACGTTCTACCTCTCCGAGTCGACGCTCCTGCGCACGCACACCTCGCCCGTCCAGATCCGCGCGATGAAAGCGCAGCGCCCGCCGGTGCGCATCATCGTCCCCGGCAAGGTCTACCGTCGCGACGTCGCCGACATGTCGCACTCGCCGATGTTCCACCAGGTGGAAGGGCTCGCCGTCGACCGGCACATCACGATGGGCGATCTCAAGGGGACGCTCGAGCTCTTCGCGCGCGAGATGTTCGGGCCCGGATCGCGGATCCGCTTCCGGCCCTCGTTCTTCCCGTTCACCGAGCCCTCGGCGGAGGTGGACGTGCTCTGCTTCGTCTGCCGCGGCGGCGGCTGCCGGCTCTGCAAGCAGGGCGGGTGGCTCGAGATCCTGGGCTCCGGCATGGTCCATCCACAAGTCTTGAAGAACGTCGGCTACGACCCCGAGGAGGTCACGGGCTGGGCCTTCGGCATGGGCATCGAGCGGATCGCGATGCTCAAGTACGGGATCGACGACCTGCGCCTGTTCTTCGAAAACGACGTGCGCTTCCTGAGGCAATTCGCGTGAGGGTCCCGTACACGTGGGTCAAGGAGTTCGTGGACCTCAGGCTCACGCCGGCGGAGGCCGCCGACCGCCTCGTCAACGCCGGGATCGAAGTCGCGAGCGTCACGCCGCTCGCCCCGGCCGGACTCTCCGGCGTGGTCGTCGGCGAGATCGAGGCGATCGAGCGCGAGCTCGGCGAGAGCCGCGGCCACCGGCTCGTCCTCTGCCGCGTGTCGACCGGGCGTGCGCGCTATTCCGTCGTCTCGGGCGCGCCCAACACGACGGTCGGCGTTCGTGCCGCCTTCGCGCCGCCCGGCGCCGTCCTGCCGGGGAGCCGCGGGATCGAGGCGACGAAGATCCGCGGGACGGAATCGCAGGGGATGCTCTGCTCGGAGCGTGAGCTCGGGCTCGGCGAGGAGCACGAGGCCGGGCTCCTGCTTCTCGACCCCGCGGCGCCGCTCGGCGCGGACCTCGTCGCCCACCTGGGCCTCGACGACCAGGTGCTCGAGATCGAGGTCACGCCGAACCGCCCGGACTGCCTCTCGGTGCTCGGCGTCGCGCGCGAGCTGGCGGCGCTCACGGGCGCGCGCTTCCGTCCGCCACGGGTGCGGCTCCAGGAGTCCGGCGCCGCGGCGCGCACGCTGGCGCGCGTGAGGATCGAGGCGCCCGACCTCTGCCACCGGTTCACCGCGCGCGTGATCAGCGGCGTCACGGTCGGCCCCTCGCCGTCCTGGCTCCAGCAGCGTCTGCGCGCCGTGGGCTTGCGGCCCATCAGCAACATCGTGGACGTCACGAACTACGTGCTCTGGGAGCTCGGCCACCCGCTCCACGCCTTCGACTACGACCGAGTGACCGAGCGGACGATCGTCGTCCGCCGAGCGGGCGCCGGAGAGCGCTTCACGACGCTCGACGGCCAGGAGCGCGCCCTCGAGCCCTCGATGCTCGTCATCGCCGATCCGCGGCGGGCGGTCGGGCTCGCCGGCGTGATGGGCGGCGCGAACACCGAGGTGAGCGCCGCGACGACGCGCGTCCTCCTCGAGAGCGCCTGGTTCAACCCGGCCTCGATCCGGCGGACCGCGCGCGCGCTCGGCCTCAAGACGGACGCCGCCTACCGGTTCGAGCGCGGCGCCGACATCGAGGCGCTGGCGGCGGCGTCCGCGCGCGCCGCCCAGCTCATCGCCGAGCTGGCCGGCGGCACGATCGCGCGGGGAATGGTAGACGCGTATCCGCGCAGGCGGACGACGCCGCGCGTGCGGCTCCGGATGTCGCGCGTGAAGCGGGTCCTCGGCACGGCGCCCACGCGCGCCCGGGCCAAGCGTATTCTCACGGGGCTCGGCCTGCCCGTGCGCGAGCGCGGCGGGGACCTCGAGGTCGAGGTGCCGAGCTTCAGGCGCGACCTCGCGATGGAGGACGACCTCGTCGAGGAGCTGATCCGCGTCTGGGGCTACGACAAGATCCCGACGACGCTGCCGGGCGGCGCCGTCGAGCTCGTGACGCATCCCGCGGCCCTCCGCCAGGCGCAGGCCGCGCGCCAGGCGCTCGTCGGCGCCGGGCTCCTGGAGACGATCACCCACAGCTTCAGCGATCCCGGGCGCGTCGCGAGGCTCGCGGGAGCGCGCGCGGCGCCGCCGCTCCAGCTGCTGAACCCGCTGAGCCGGGACGCCTCGCTCCTGCGCGCGCACCCGCTCGAGGGCGTGCTCGGCGCCGTCTCGACGAACGTGAGACGCCAGCAGGCGGACGTGGCCCTCTTCGAGCTCTGCCAGACGTACGAGCCCGCGAGCTGCGAGACCGGCGCCCGCGAGCCGCGCTGGGCGGCCATCGCGCTCACGGGAGCGCGCGCGGAGTCGGCCTGGCACAGGGGCGACACC